>CAJWWL010000199.1 GCA_913048125.1 uncultured Opitutia bacterium
CTCGGGAGAAGCCGGCCACCGCCCGCCCACACCTGTACACGGTAACCAACAACGGGAAGGTCATGGCTGACGCACGCCTCTACGCAAACGGGCTCGACGTCACTGAGTATCCGATGCGTCCGCGCGGGTTCGTCGGCAAATTCATGATGGGTGGCTGGCGGTCCAATGAGCAGATGTCCATCGGGGACGTCGCCGAGGTTATCGCCTACGAACGCCTCCTTACCGCCGGCGAGCGTCGAGCTGTAGAGGCTTACCTACTTGGTAAATATGGTCTTTCCGAGCAGATTGGGGTCTCCCCTGTGGACACTCAGGCAGAAGGAGAGTACATGGTAACTTACGGCGCCACTGATGCTGCTGGCAATACCACAGTGAAGACTCGAAAAATCATTGTTAAGGCCAACCCAGCTACTCCAGTCATCACGCTGGTTGGAGAGACCATCCTGGAGCATCAAGCCGGTTATGAGTTTACTGAGCCCGGCTTCAACTTGTCCACTGGTACTGGGGATGCACTGGATGCTGACCTCGTCGACGTACAGGGTTCCGTAGACTCCACTGTTCTCACTCTCCACACTCTTCGCTACAACTACACGGATGCTGATGGTAACAAGGCTGTTGAAAGAGTGCGTCACGTTAATGTCATCGATAGTGAACCACCTGTAATTACTCTGAATGGGGAATCAACAGTTCGTCTCGAGGTCGGCGGAGTTTTTGGAGATCTTGGAGCTAGTGCATTGGACAAGTTTGAAGGTGAGTTGAGGGCCATTTCTTCATTGGGGATTCCCGGCGAGGGACTTCTCGCATATTGGGAGTTTGATGAGTTCGAAGGCACTTCCGCGCATTCCACAAACGGGCGCATTGGAGTTCTCACAAATTTCGATGGTTCCCAATGGGTAGAAGGCAAGCGGGGCAATGCCCTATCTTTTGATGGAACTAACGATTATGTAGTTCTTCCAGTAGAGGCACATCCCAAGTCTTCAGATACAGAAGCTGCTTTTGCCTTTTGGGCTTATGGTGGAGACAAGCTTCCTCGCAACAACAGTGTACTGGAATCTGGTTCGGTTGGAAATAACGATAGGGTCATGAACATTCATCATCCTTGGGGTAATGGTCAAACCTACTGGGATGCTGGTGGTAACAGGATAAATAAGGCGGTTCCCGCTGTTGACCAAAAAGGTAGTTGGGTTCACTGGGTTTTCAGTATCAATCGCACCAGTGGTAGTCAGAAGATCTACAAGAATGGTGAGCTTTGGCATCAAGCGGGGAATAGAAGAGCGGGCTGGGCTCAGGTGAACAAATTTATCCTTGGTGCAAGTCGAGTACCTAACAACTACTGGCATGGAATGATCGATGAACTGGCCATATACAATCGTGAGCTCAGTGTGGAAGATGTCCAGTTGGTCATGGCTGGAACCCCGACCCTAGATACTTCTGTTCCAGGCACTCACCACGTCACCTACACTGCAAGAGATTCCAACGGCAACTCCGCCGAAGCTATTCGCACGATCATTGTAGCAGAGGACTTGTCCGTGCCCTTTATTGCGTTACATGGACTTCCTGAATTGCTTCATGAAGCAGGAGCCGAGTTTCAGGATCCAGGTGCACGAGCTAGTGCCCAGGATGGCGCCGTCCTTGAAGATGCCATCCCAGGAGTAGGAGAGGTAGATGTTAAGACTCCTGGCGAGTATACACTGACTTACAACTACACCGATGCCGACAACAATGCCGCTGAGCCCGTTACTCGAAAAGTGACTGTGGTCGACACCACTGCACCGGTTCTAACTCTTGCGGAGCATCCCGTCTATGGAGGCACCGACGTGGTTAAGATGAAGGCTGGGCAGAGTTACTCGGACCCAGGCGCAACGGCTACTGACAATCTTGATGATAATTTAGAGGTGACTGACTCTCTTGGAATTCCAGAAGGACTGGTTGCCTACTATTCTTTTGATAATCGCGAAGATCCAGGCTTTGAGGATACTCGCAATGAAAACGAATACTTTGGGGTCATGAAAGATGGAGCTGGTTGGACCATTGCTGGCAAGTATGGCGGTGGTCTTGCTATACCACGTTCCAGAAATACAGCCCGAATGGAGATTCAAGAAGCCGGAATAATGCTGGGCCCAGAGTGGTCGGTTTCGATTTGGTTCAAGGAACTTTACCCAGTGGGCAGTTGGCGCACAATGTTCCGTGGTTTCTCTAATGACCATCAGGTGATCATTGGGAATGACAATGATCAACTAGGGACTTTCCTTAATGCAAGTGCAGGTTTTGTTGGCAGTGGATTTATGATGAAGCCTGCTGATTACGAGGACTGGCATCATATTGCTGCTATTGGTAAGGGAGGTGAGACAATCTTTTATGTCGATGGGCGGCAGGTAGGTAAATCAGCCGGTCAGAGTCAAACACAGATCTGGCAGGTCGGCGCATATCCCGGTCAGAGATTTGCGGCCACAATTGACGAGATGGCTGTTTTCTCCACTGCGCTAGACGATGCTGGTGTCAAAGCGATCATGAACAGCGGAAAGCCTCTCATGACTGAATTTCCTGGTAGCTACACTGTGCGTTATTTCGCCATAGATTCTACTGGCAACCGAAGTCTAGCCGAACGAACTATCATTGTTGAGGAGGACCCATCTGCACCAGTTATGTCGCTCATCGGTGGTCCCGAGATTGAGTACGAGGCTGGAACGGATTTTATCGATCCTGGTGTAGCGATTAAAACAGGTGCGGGTGAGGTGATAGAAGGTGCTCTTCCTGAAGTCGAAGGCGTTGTTGATACTTCCACTCTTGGTACTTATGAGCTTACTTACCGCTTCAAGGACGCGGATGAAAAGCCTGCCATTCCGCAAATTCGTACAGTTACTGTAGTCGATAATACTGCGCCAGAAATCACTTTAGTCGGCGCCGATCCTGTCACTGTGCCCTTGGGGAAGACTTTTGCAGATCCAGGCGCAATTGCCATGGACAAACTTGATGGGGAAATATCCATCATTTCCTCTTTATCTCTTCCTTCTGGATTAGTTCTTCATCTCGATGCTGGTTCCTTCGAAGGTAAGGTTCAAGATGGTGAGGCAATCATCGACGCATGGCAGGATGAATCAGGGCAAGGTAATCACGCCGACCAACTACAAGGAGATCCCACTTGGGTTGTTGATGGACTCAATGGGGAGCCAGTTGTTCGCTTTGATGGTGATGACATGATTTGGACAACCAAAAACTTTCAGCAAGAACTCGCTTCCTACACTATCATCTCTGTGGCTAGGTACACCGGTGGCGATAGTGAGCGCCTGATCTCTAGTCGCGGGCGTAACTGGCTTTTCGGATTCCATGGCGGTATCACCAGTTGCTTTTACGCTGAAGGTTGGATTTTTGAAAGTGGCACTACCAACACTCTTTGGCACTCTCATATTGGCACTATTGATGACAAGGACCGCGGGAATTTCTGGGCCGATGGGGTACATCTTGCCGTGGATTTGAACGGTGCCAGCAACACAGATTATAAGCCCGCCATCATACAACTCGGGGGTTGGGAAAACGGAATGCAAACCTCTAAAGGAGAAGTTGCCGAACTTCTTTTGTTTAACCGCGTTCTGTCTTCTGTAGAGCGGGAACTGGTGCAGGAACACTTACACACCAAATACGATCTCAACGGTGGCGGTAGTTTTAAGTTCGGCCCTATAGATACCTCTATCGAAGGTACGCATACCATTCATTATATTGCCGGAGATGCACAAGGCAATGTGGCCCGCGCCGAGCGAAAGGTGGAAATTATTAATGATCCTCTGATTCCAGAAATTACACTTTTGCCAAATACGGACGATGAAATACACTTCGATGTCGAACATGGTTCGGACTTCGTTGATCCTGGGGCATCTGTTTCCGATCAGGAGGGCAATCCACTTGAACAAGAACGCCTTGTGATTGCAGGGTCTATTGATACCTCTGATCTAGGTCTTCAGGAATTGGCTTACAGCTACTCCGATTCTGAGGGACGTGAGGCTCAAATCCTCAAGCGGGTAATCACTATTGTTGATACGACTCCACCGGTGATCTCTCTAAAGGGCAATGAGACTACTGGCATTCCAATCGATGGATCTTTCGAGGATCCCGGTGCTACCGCTACCGATGCTGTCGATGGTGAAGCGGTTGTGCTGTCCTCCCTAGAGGTGCCACTTGAAGGCTTGCTTGGTTACTGGACCTTCGATGAGTCGGTCGGTACGTCCGTCCGTGATGTTGCACGCAACCAGATCGGTACCCTAAATAGTTTCAAAGGCCAATATTTTGTGGAAGGTAAGCAAGGAAATGCGCTCTACTTTGATGGTGTTAATGACTATGTGAGTCTTCCTTTGACTGCCCATCCCAAGCTTGAAGATATGCAGGCTTCTTTTGCATTCTGGGCGAAAGGTGGCTCATTCCTCCCACGTAATACAACTGTTTTGGGATCTGCTGGTGGTGGCGGAATGACCTTCAATATTCACCTGCCCTACAGCAACGAAAATATCTATTGGGACGCTGCATCCAACCGTATCGAAAAGCCAGCTATTCCCGATGAGTACAAAAACAATTGGGTGCATTGGGCTTTTACCATCAATCGTGAGACTGGTGATCAGCGGATCTACAAAGATGCTGAAGAGTGGCAGGTGGGTACGGCAAAGTTTGCTGCATGGTTACAAGCGGACCGCTTTAATATTGGAGCTAATGCAGGCCCCGCCCTGTTTTGGAACGGTACTCTGGACAATTTCGCAGTTTACAACCGAGAACTCACTGATGCAGAGGTCAAGACGCTGCATACTGGAGAAACTGTTCTGGACAGTTCCGAAGAAAACACTCGCCACACGGTAAAGTATCAGGCTGTGGACCTCACGGGCAATATTGGTATCATGGAACGTACTGTAGTGGTTTCATCTGACACCACTCCTCCAGTAATTACACTGATCGGAGAGCCTGAAGTCTCAATCAACGTCGGCGAGGAATATATTGACGAAGGTGCTATTGCCGTCGACGAGCAAGATGGTAACCTCACTCCATTTGTTGACGATAAGGGTACTGTGGATGCAGTGGATACTAGCGTTCCAGGAGAGTATGTGATTACCTATGATGTGGTTGACTTCGCTGGAAATACTGCCGATCAAGTGACTCGAAAAGTCACGGTCGTTGCCTTGGCCACTCCTTGGACAACTTGGTTCGATGAAACAGATCTATCTAATCGCCCTGAAGCTGAACGTGCCGCAGATGCTGACCCGGATAATGATGGCATGCCAAACCTTATCGAGTATGCTCTCGGCGGAAATCCCCTTAGCTCTGACAGGATGATTCTTCCCGAGCTAGAGATTGTAAACGGTAAGCTACAGATTACTTTGGTACGTTTGAAGGCTAGTTTTGACAATAAAATCTCCTTCAAACCCCAAGTTGTCACATCTTTATCTGATGAATGGTCTGAGATAGGAATTACTGTTGAAGGCGCACTAAAGGGGGTTTCCCAAGCCCAGCTTCCCGATGAGAAACCTTACGCGCAGAGTCGCTATGAACGGGTTCGTATCATAGCTGATTCCCCTGTTGATGCCACTATTGGAAAGCAGTTCCTCCGTGTTGTCGTGGAGCAGACCGAGTAGGGCACTAAAGGGGTAGTTCTAGTATATAGTCGTCCATTTGATATCCATGACCGATATCGACTACAACTGACTCTCGGTGGGTGAATCCATACTTCCGGTAGGCAGCAATCGCATTGGAGTTTCTTTTATTTACTGCCAGGGTGATGGTCTGGAAGGCTTCCTCGCGACGTTGATTTGCGATGTATTCGACTATACGATGGCCGATTCCCAGGCGTTGTTTTCTGGGGTGAACGTATAGCTTATGCAGTTTAATTTGATCACATTCAGAGTGTATGCCATGCGCTCCAAAACCCACAGCTTCGTTATCGATTCGAGCTAGAATAAACCGAATGTTGTGCTCTTCTATATCCTTTTGGAGTACATCCAGTTGATAGCCACGGTCTAACATATAGCGAATTTGCCCTTCGGATATGATTCCTGGGTAGCAAGCCTCCCAAGTTACCTCTGCAATTCGCTGGACCTCGGGCAGGTCTTCTAGCTTAGCCTCTGCCAACTCTATGCGTTGGCTCATGGATTATTGGAGGGTTGTCGCACATTGATGGAGCAACCCTCGGGGAGAATGTTTTTTAGGTAGGTTAGATGATTGTGGTTAATCCTTCGGTTGACGATCCAGAGCGTCTCGAGATTTTTAAGGTTCTCCAGGGACGGAAGTCCGTTCACGCTCACCAATGTGTGATTGAGGTATAGGCCCTTAAGGTTTTTCATGGCTTTAATATGTAGCATCCCCTTATCGGAAATTCTGTTTCCTGAGAGCCAGAGCCACTCCAGTCTGGGGATCTGGGTAAGTGGACTAAGACTATCGTCATTTATACCCGAGGAACGAAGATCAAGGCTGCGAATCTGCTTTAAGCCCGATATATATTTGGTGGCTTCGGGTAAGAGTTTGCAGTTTGCGACGCTGAGCTTCTTTAGTTTTTTGAGGGTTACCAAGTCGATGAATCCTGTTCCCCGCACGGCTGTATCGGCGAGGAGTAAGACCTCAAGTTTCGAATAGTTCTTCAATATCTTGACTGATTCGTCATCGATGCCCGTAGCAGTAAGGTCTAGGGTATGTAGTTCTGGAAGCGCTTTCCAAATTTCTAGATGTTCGCTTTTAATCTGCGTGCCTTGGAGTTCAAGTGCCCGTAGTTCTTTGGGGAGATCCTTTA
>CAJWWL010000200.1 GCA_913048125.1 uncultured Opitutia bacterium
CCCAAAAGGGCGATACTGAAGCTAAGTTCTCACTCGCAGAGCTATACAAATCAGGTAAGGCAGGAGAGAGAGACTTAGAGCAATCAGCGCAATGGTATGAGTCTGCAGCATTTGATGGACATGTCCCTTCTGTACTGAAGACCTGTCAGAACTATTTCGTTGGCAAAGGTGTCGATAAGAGTCGCATCAAGTGTTATGCTTGGTGTGAGGTCGCTCGTTTCTTGGGTAGTAATGCGACCAACATGGCCAAGGCATCTCTAAACCAAAGGCAAACCCAAGAGGCGGAGAACTTAGCCCAGCATTTGATCAAGAAGATTCAGGTGAAAAAATAACTAACCTCAGATGCTCGGCTTCCTAAAAGATTTAGCCCGTTTCTTCTTCAATTTTAAAAGTGTAGCAAAGATGGATCGAATTTTACCCAGAGCGTTATTTGCCTCTTACATGGGTCTCTAGCCCGCTTCCTGACAAATGGTGCCCCCACTGGGACTCGAACCCAGATTGACGGTTTAGGAAACCGCAGTTCTATCCATTGAACTATGGGGACTATCTAAACAAAAACCATTTTGAGGTTGGGCTAGTTTTTGTCGAGTGCTTCCTTGAAAACCTGTAATAACTCCTCAGTTGGCTCTGTGCCTACGGCGATACGAATCAGTTCTGGATCAATTTGGTTATCAGCTAGGTGCTTCCGACCTTCAGGCGTTGTAACCAGATCGTAGTGGGCCAAATACATAAAAGGACAGATCATGGTGAAACGAGTCCCAAAACTTGGACTCTTGAGGACGGGGACATGATCGTAGAAGCTGGCAATAGGCTTATTCAACTCGAAGCTGAGTAATCCGCCCGGAGCATTTGGTCTCCGAGCCAGTTTATGATAGTTTGCTTTTGATTCAGGAGAGTAGGCCCAGTGAAGTTTGCGGACTGCTGGATGATTTTCTAAAAGCTCAGCCAGAGCTAATGTATTTTGGTTTATGCGCTCCAGTATCGATGGGTAGTCTTGAATTTCGTGGGCAAGCCTTTGCAAGTCACGGACATGGGGAGGTTCGTGATGAAGAGGGGCAACTTCACGGAGGTCTTGGTAAAAATTTGAATCTGGATTGTAAATCAGAGCACCCGCTAGCAGGTCGCCTTCGTTGCCCGCATATTTGGTTAGGCTGTTGGCAAGGATGTCAGCGTAGGGGAGCAGGTTGGCATTGATTGGTGTGGCACTCGTTGGGTCTGAAATATGAAGAGCACCGTTCGCGTTACATAACTCGTAGATGCGTTGCAGATCAGGGGTCTGAAGTAGCGGGTTATTTGGAGCTTCTGTAATGACTGCTGCAATTTGGTCAGGGTTTTGGACGAAAAGTTGCTCAAGTCCCTCAAGATCAAAGACATTGAGGTGTTTAATGAAGCGCTCTTCGCTGCCTAAAAACTTTTGCAGGATTTCACCGGTGTCCAGATAGAGCCAGCCCAGTTGAATCCAGATCTTTCTTCCAAGAGGGCGTTGGATTTCTCTTGCTGCAAGAAAGGCTGTGTAAAAGGCGTTCATGCCGGAGTTGGTGAGAAGGATGTCTTCTGCCTCCACACCAGAAACTTCGGCTAGTTTTGAGATAACCTCTGCCTCGGCATCACCTTCATACAAATCTTCTTGGAAAGATGTCTCTATATGGCCTTGTGCGATGAGAATGTCTTCTGCTTGTCGGGAGGAGATTCCACAGCCTGTGTGTTGCAGAAATTTGAAGGCGCGGGCGTAGGTGTCTGGTTCAGCAGGGAAGTGGACAAAAGCATAATCATCCTCGGACTCAACTTTGGCAGCAGGTTCATCTAGATAGTTGAGAAGATCCCCAGCGGCCTTTTCGGAGTTGAGCAGCAATACATCCCGAGGCTCCGCACTAATTTCTTTTGCTATTAGTTTGGTGAGGTGTTCAACGTATGCAGGGAGTTTGAACCGAGGGTATCCAGCAGTCATAGCTTCCACCGTTGCAGGATTTTTTTCCTCGTAACCAATGACATCGGCCATGGTTGGTAGACTTACGCATACTGCGTGGGGGCTGTCGGGCATGCGTTGCCCGAGTGGATAGTGGCGCAGCGAGCTGGATTGGCCGCTGGCACTCATTCGGGTGCGACTTCGTTCTGCAGGATTTGGTCGAGAGTCTGGCGTTTGCGAATCAGTTGAAGATTTCCATCTTGGCGGAGTAGAATTTCCGCAGCTTCGGGGAATGAATTGTAGTTCTTTGCGGGCATTGCAGCGCAGTAGGCACCTGCTCCTTCAATTACGCAAGGGTCTCCGATGCTGGCACGTGCAAGGGTACGCGGTTGGAGGACTTCTGGCTGATCAGGAGCGGGTGTCAGTATGTCGCCAGATTCACAACAGTGCCCGCAGACGATGTAGTCGGTAGGTGGAGCCTCTGGATCTTCTGGGAGGGTTATGATCGGATGTTGAGCTCCGTAGAGGGAAGGACGGAGTAGTTCTGTCATACCGCCGTCAAGCTTAAGGAAATTATATCCATCTGGCCCTGTGTCGGTGGCATCCTGAACCGTAGTGAGCAAAGCACACGCGTTGGCGAGAAGGAAAGTGCCAGGTTCAATCTCCAGATGAATTTGACGTCCAGATTCCTTAGCGAAATTTTCAAAGGCCTCTTTAACTGGCTGACCGATAGCTTGTAGGTCGGTCGATGGTTCGTGAGACATACGACCAACTTTATAACCGCCGCCGAGATCGAGAGTGTGCACATCTGAGAATTCTCTCACGACTTCCAGGCTCATCAGGGCAACCTTGCTCCAGATTGCGGGGTCGCTTCCAGAACCAATGTGCGTGTGGACCCGAATCGCTTTGAGAGAATACTGTTCAACAATTTGGTGAACTTCTTTCTTTTTCTCGTGCCAGATGCCGAAGCTTGAGGATGGGCCACCCACATTGGTTCGGTTATTTCCTCCTGAGCCAACGCCTGGATTGAACCGAAGTCCGATTTCGTTGCCGGGCAGAGCCTCTCCAATACGACGGAGTTGGTCTAGGGAGCATGCGTTGATGTGGACGCCTTTTTTTAAATATTCAGCAAAGCCTTTGCCCAGTTCTTGTGTGCTAAGCACAATCTTTCCCGGGGAGAAACCTGCGCGGAGTGCACGCTCGACTTCGTAAAGAGAGCTCGCGTCGATGTGTAGGCCTAGCTTCTGGAAGAGTTGAAGGATTGCTGCATTGGGACTGGCCTTCATGGCGTATCTCACAGTGAGTCCAAACGCGTTTGGGAAGTTCAGTGCCGCCTGAGCCTGAGCTGTGAGTGTGGCTTCATCGTAGATATACGCGGGAGTGCCGAAGGCGTCGCGGGCTTCACGGGCCTTATCCGGGGTTAGGAAGCGAAGTTTTTCCATAAGTCGGAAATTGGGTAGTTTTTCAGCGGTGAAAGTCAAATGATGAGTGTGTGTTAGGGATTAGCATTGCGGACAGATTATGAATGGAGCTATGGCTTGGTTTAAACATTTTATCACGATGACCGAACAGAATCAGAATACGTTAGCCGATATTCGGCAGGATTATTTGCAGGATGCTTTGCTGAAAAAGGATTTGGACAGTGATCCTCTATCACAATTCAAGGCGTGGTTGAGCGAAGCAATTGAACTTGGAATCAAGGAGCCAACAGCCATGAATCTGGCCACCGTCGGCGAGGATGGTCGACCTTCCTCCAGAACCGTCCTTCTAAAAGGTGCTGATGAAGAAGGATTTCGCTTTTATACCTGCTATGGCGGAAGGAAAGCTCTTGAAATAAAAGGAAATCCAGAGGTTGCCCTGCATTTCTTTTGGGCAAACTTTCCGCGTCAGATTGCCGTACGGGGGAAAGCGTCTAAGCTCTCTCGGAAAGAAAGCGCTGATTATTTTTCCTCCAGACCCAGGCAGAGCCAGCTGGGTGCTTGGGCCTCTTGTCAGAGTTCAGAAGTTGCAAACAGAGATGAATTGGAGCAGGACTTTTTGGCCTGTGAGCGTAAATTCGAAGGTAGCGAAATCCCGATTCCTCCCGACTGGGGAGGCTATCTTGTCGTTCCCGAATTTTATGAGTTTTGGCAAGGACGTCCCGGACGTTTGCACGATCGCTTTGTCTACGAACCGGACGGCTTTGGCGGTTGGACCGTGACTAGACTCGCTCCTTGAACCAAACAGTTACGGCAGTGGGTTCTTAATAATTGTGGCCTTTATGGTCTCGATGCCAGATCGAGGACGCCATCCAAGTTGGTGTCGGGCCTTTTGGCTGTCCATAAACCAATAGCGCGTAGCGTAGGGTATGAGACCCGGATTCAGTCCCAATGGAAGCCGAAGATTTTTTTCGAGACCTGCTAGCCAAAGGGCCAGCCAGTTTGGGACTTCTCGAACCTTGGACGTTTTTCCGACTGCGTCGCGAACGACTTTGGCGATTTGGGTGTAAGCCAAGTTTTCAGAAGAAAGAATGTAACGTTGTCCAGAGTGTCCCTGTTTGAGCGCGGCGAGAATTCCTGTTGCGACATCCTCTGCATGGACAACTCCTGTGCCTCCACGGGTGATGTATGCGGCTTGCCCTTTTACGAGACGATGTAAGTTGGAAGTGGTGGAATGGCTGGATGCTTCAGGGTCATAGGTCTCGGAAGGATTCACAATTACGACTGGTAGACCTGCGCGCTGGAATTCTTCACAAATGCGCTCGGCTTCGCGCTTCGCATGAGCGTAAAGAAAGCCGCTACGGGGTAGCGTGAAAGGGGAGTTTTCATTTAAAAGCCTTGGCTGGAGGGTGCCATTAATTGCTGCGGCCGAGCTCACATGGAGAACTCGCTGTACACCGCAGTCTCTTGCGGCAGCAAGTATGTTGCGTGTGCCTTCAACAATGCTATCCCATACGTTTGGGTTTTGAATACTCTCCCAGTCTGCAACGGCGGCGAGATGAATGACTTGAGTTGCGCCCTTCATCCCCTCCGAAAGACTTTTGGGGTCTAGGATATCCCCTTGGACTATGTATTCTTCAGGAACACCATGCAGCTTTCGGCCTGGACGCAGAAGGCAGGTCGGTGGATTGCCATTAGCCATTTGTGATTCGACCACTCGTCGACCAATAAGTCCTGTGGCACCTGTGATAAAGATCTTCTCCATGAATTCTTTCAAATGCCAGAACTGTCGTTTTCCTCTTCACAGGTAAAGTCTTGAATGAACAGATTTTCCTTGCGGGCAGACCAAAGGCCCTTGAAATGAATCTACTCCTAACCAATCCATGCATCCACTACGTCTACTAGGTATTCTTCTCATATTACACGCCATTGGATTGGTGGGTTTTGTGGTTATTCGGGATAACCAAGTTAACTTGGCTCAGGGCGAGCCGGATAGTTCCGTTGTGGAGCAGGGTAATCTTTCAATAAGCTCAGACCCTGCTGGAGGCCTCTCTTCCCCAAGTGAAGTGCTGAAGCGTTATGAACGATCAAAGTTCTCCAGCCGCACTCTTATGTTGGCAATTGCGGCTGGGTTAGGTATCGTGGGCGTCATCTGCACAGCTACGGTTACTGGCCGCGAATAATTCTTGTGCAAATCGGCATGCCCCCTGCTTAGGGTAATTTGTCCATAGGAGGTGGACGAAATTACCATGCCAAGAGCAGATTCAGCAGACCACGAATAATGTACACGCTTTCTCTAAACGATAAAGAATTCCTAGCGCTAGCCGAGTTGATCGAGCAGGCTCTTCAAAACATGTTGCCCAAGTGGCAGGAAGAGGATACCAAGGAGTTACGTGGTGGTCAATTGATAGCAACCTGTGTGGAGCGTAGTTCCCCGGAGAATTTTCAAGAAGTCCGGCAGATCCTACGTTCATATTCTCCCTACGCAGAATTCTCTTACAGCGATGCCGAAGAAAATCTCGCTTATGTCTATGACCTAGCGAGTCTCTACAACAGCGTTCTTACAAACAGCGAGAAAATCGTTTAAGAAATCTAGCCTTGCGACCAAGGTAGCTTTTCAAAACTTGTACTCGGCTCCCAAAATCAGGTTAGTTCCCGGTTCATTCTGACCTGACCCATGTGAGCGGTATTCTTCATCGAAAATATTTTCTACTGCCGCTGTGAGTAGTAGGTTATCTTTGAGAAGCCAACCTGTTCGGAATGAAGCAACCCTGTAGTTTGGGGTTCCACCGGGAGGAATCCTTTGTGTATCTCGGGTATCGCGCGTGTTGAGACGGTCTCCTTTGCCTGCAAGCCTAACAACTCCTTCCAGCCATAGTTTCCCGTTTCTTAATTCCTTGCGGAGTCCTAAAAACCCGTTGGTCGGCATCACCCGGCTTAGGTATTCGTCCTGAAGGATTGGATCAGAAGTCGGGTAGGTGGAAACTGAACTGTCCTGATATGCAAATCCACCGAAGAGACTCGTGTGGTCATCAATCTTCATGGAAGCTTCTAATTCGAAGCCTTGTACGTATCCATCTCCAACATTTGACTTTATAACTTCGTTTTCCCCATCAATGATATTGCCTGTTGGTGTCCGCATAATCATATCCTCTACATTAGTGTAGTAGTAGGAAATGCTTCCCGAAAGCAGACCTGTGTCAGCCTTTAATCCAAACTCAAAGGTAGTGAATTCCTCTGGAGTTAGGTCCGGGGAGGGGGTTTCGATCTCATTGCTTCGGTTAGAGTCCAGACGTGAAAGATCCGAGAAATTTGGTGCGCGAAATG
>CAJWWL010000201.1 GCA_913048125.1 uncultured Opitutia bacterium
AGAAAGAATTCTAACCCGACGCGAAGTCGATCAGCCTGGCTGCGTCCTGGTGGACCATGTCCTCGATGGTTGATGCCTGTGGGGTTTTGCCAGTTTTTGAATAGCTTATTTCCTAAGTGTGTGTCGGAAAAAAAGTAATGCTACTTTTTACTGTTATTCCTCCAGTAGCTTACTGTGAAGTCATCATTTTCAAACAAGCCCTCTGTCTTGACAAAGGTTTCTCTAAACTCAGGGAAGCGGACGTCACCTCGATACTCTTGCTTAAGTTGGGTCAGGTAGATCCCCTTGCAATGATTTAGGCCTAAACGGTAGACCTCTGCTCCTCCGATTAGAAACACTTTTCCCTCTAGTTCGAGTGAATTCAGATCTTCTAGGCTGTGTATAATTTCCACGTCCGGTATTTCTAATTTCTGGCGTGTAAGCACGATGTTACGGCGGTTGGGTAGGGCACGCCCGATAGAATCAAAGGTTCGGCGACCCATCACAATGGAGTGTCCCGTGGTACGAGCCTTAAATTGTTTCAAGTCCTCGGGCAGGTGCCAGGGGAGTTCGTTGCCTTTGCCTATGACACGGTCTGGTGTCATTGCGACGATGGCTTCCAAATCAAATCCCCCTCCCATAATTTCCTTTGTGCCTAAACGGCAATAGGTGCCTTGATGGTGGGATGTGGATCGTAGCCAACTAGTTCAAAATCCTCGTATTTGAAGTCCTCAATACGGTTGACCTCTGGGTTGAGCTTCATCTGCGGGAGCGTTCTTGGCTCGCGAGAGAGTTGCAGTTGGGCCTGTTCTACGTGGTTGCTGTAAAGGTGAAGGTCTCCAAATGTGTGCACAAACTCCTTGGCTTGTAGTCCCGTGACCTGAGCCACCATCATGGTAAGAATAGCATAAGAGGCGATGTTGAAGGGCACTCCTAGGAAGATGTCCGCACTGCGCTGATAGAGTTGGCAACTGAGTGTGCGGTCCTGTCCCACGTAGAATTGGAACAACGCGTGACAGGGAGGCAGCGCCATCTTATCGATTTCTCCAACGTTCCATGCACAAACGATATGACGGCGACTGTCCGGTTTTTCCTTAATATCCCGAACTACCTGTTCGATCTGGTTTACGGTATCTCCTTCTGGCGTTCGCCATCGTACCCATTGTGCACCGTAGACTGGACCAAGGTCTCCATTCTCATCTGCCCACTCATCCCAGATTCGGACTCCGTTCTCCTTGAGGTATGCGATGTTGGTGTCCCCCTTGATGAACCAGAGCAGTTCATGGATGATGGAGCGGAGGTGGCACTTCTTCGTGGTGAGCAGGGGGAAGCTGTCTTTAAGGTCGTAGCGGGCTTGGGCTCCAAAGAGGGAGCGTGTGCCCACTCCTGTGCGGTCTTCACGCACTTCGCCTTCGTCTAGAACTTTTTGCAGGAGATCGAGATAGGTTTTCATACAATGGGCACGTTTGGTTTTTCTTGCGTTTCCAGCGGATTGCGCAAGCCTATACCGCAAATTTTCATGCACTTTTTGTTACAGCGTACTTGGCTTCTTGGTTTGGCCTTCGCCACGCCCTTTTGGCTTCATGCTGGCTTGGGACAAGGTACGCTTGACTATTCCAAACGCAACATGCGCGTTCAAGGCAAGATGTACAATGGCACAATGTTCAAGGGTGCAGAGGTTCAGTCTTACAAGAACTTGCGCTACGACATGGCCGGTAGTAACCGTAGCTACTCACGTTTCAACCGTAGTATTTTTGAAAGGACACAGAATCAGCGTTTCCCAACGAATATCCGTACGGAAAAACAATCCATATGGTCTAGGATGAAGGCTGGGCTCTTCAAAAAGAGAGAGACCCGCATGATGGATACTGGCATCTACAGTCATCCCGGGATGACCAGCGATAGTCGTCGACTTTCCGAGTACAGTAACACAGTGCGTATCGACAATGGCATGAAAGGCACTCGCCGTGTATCAGCAGCCGATATCAATGAATATGTGGACCCTCGGTCGGGTCAGCGCTCCAAAGCAGGTATCCCTATACAGGGGCCTGTGCAGGTGATACCTCTCAAGTAGCAGAGCCTGTCGTTTTGGAGATCGCTTGTGCTGTTTGGCGTATGGGGTCCAGCTTAGTTCTTAAAGCACGCTTATGCTTCAGCCATTGTGTCTGCGATAGTTTGGAGAATAGGCATTTCCTCCTCGAGTACTTCTGGCAGAGGCGGGCGTACTTTTCCGCCGTTTTGACCGGATAGGTTCATGAGCGCCTTCATTGCGGAGACTTCGTATCCCTTCATGCGGGTGCGGAATTCATAAATGGGGAGGACGTACTTGCTCATCAGCTTTGCGAGAGCTTCGGTATTGCCACTGGCCGCATACTCATGGAGCAGAAGCGAGATTTTTGGTGCGACTGTTGCGATACTGGAGGTGTAGGTGCGAATGCCGATCGAGTAATATGCCGGTACACAATCGTCCCCAATTCCACCAATCCAATGGAATCGGTCGCCAAGACGGTCGATGATGCGTTGGTAGGCACGGGTGTCTCCCTGACCGTCTTTCCATGCAACTAGATTGGGGATGCGATTGGCAAGGGTCTCGGCATCTTCCGGGGTGAGTTTTACCCAGTCACGGGAGTAGACGAGCATACCGAGATCGGTTTGTTCACCGATCGCTTGATAGTAGTCGAAGAGGGAGGACTTTGGCGCATTGGGGTAGTAGGGGGGGAGCGCAAGTACACCGTGTGCGCCGCTTTGGGTTGCGATGCGTGTCATTTCTACTGCCTGAGCATAGCCAAAGCCAGAGCCAGCAATGATAGTGCTGTGTTTCCCTGCCACTTCAACGGTAAGCTCTACCACTTGGCGATACTCGTCCAGTGACAGTGAGTACATCTCACCGGTTCCCCCTGCCGCGACAATGGCCCGAAAGTCGTGTTGAACCATGCGTTCAAGGTTGGAACGGAGTCCTTCTAGATCCAGACTAAGGTCATCCTTGAAGGGAGTCACTGGGAACGCAATTACACCGTTTTCTAAAGATTTTCGGAGTTCTGTAGGATTCATTTTAAAGAGGAGGTTTTCGGTGGTCTGATTACCCTACCATCTCGGCAAAATACGTTCCCAATTGGGATCGACGTACTTTCGCATCTCTGCAGTGTCGTCCCGCTTCCTGTAGGGGCATTTTTCGTAACGTTCCCGTCCACGGGCTAGCTGATCATGATCCAGCGTGACGCCGAGACCAGGCTTGTCCGTGACTTCAACAAAACCGTCGACAATGGGGATGCGTCCGCCTTCAACGATTTCATCCTCTGCGGACTGCCAGGGGTAGTGGGTATCGCAATCGTAAGTGAGGTGAGGAGTTGCGGCTGCAACGTGGCTCATTGCCATCAGAGAGACACCAAGGTGACTATTCGAGTGCATGGATAATCCCATATCAAAAACCTGACAAATTTTCCCAAGATGCTGTACTTGGCGCATACCTGACCAATAGTGATGGTCACAAAGTATGACCTGCACGGCGTCCTTGCGGACGTTCTCTGGAAGGTGAGCAAAGGATGTGATCGCAACGTTACTGGCATTGGGTGTGTCTATACCTTCCGAAAGTAGTTGCTGGCGAAGTGTAGCAAGATTGTCCAATCCCGCGCACGGATCCTCCAGATAGCCGCCGTTGGAGAGTTCCTCCTTGAGTGCCCGGCCAACTTCCAGAGAGGTTTCGAGCTTCCAAGCGCTGTTGGGGTCGATGCGTAGTGGGAAGTCACTTCCAAATTCTTGTCGTAGTTGGCGGATCGTCTCAATTTCCTGATCGGGGTCTAGCACGCCAGCCTTGAGCTTGATTGATTTAAACCCGTATTGTTGGACCATTTGCTGGGTTTGTCGCACCATGGATTCTGGCGTTAGGCATTCGCCATACTCGTCTTTGCGGGCATCCTCGCCTTCACCTCCGCCTCCAGCATGTTTGTAAAAGAGGTAGGCGGAGAAGGAGACTTTTTCTCGGACGCGTCCACCGATGAGGTCGCACACAGGTTTGCCGACAGACTTTCCTACTAGGTCGAGGCAAGCGGTTTCGATAGCTGCGTAGGTGCGAGCTGAGGTGTCGAGGGGGTTTTCGCCGGGAACAAGATTGACCTGAGATCGTTCGCTACCGCCGCCTTCGCCGTGCACAAGAGGTTGGAGGTCACCAAGTAGGCGGAGGGCATCGGCACCTAGAATCTGCTCACGTAGTTTTTCTAAAGCGGCTCTAGGATTTTCTCCGCCGTAAGTCTCGGCGATCCCTGTTATGCCGTCCACGCTTTCAATTTCAACGATGTTGCGCAGGGCGTATGGCTGGTGTAGACCATAGGAACTCCGTAATGGCGGGTCTGCCATGGCAATGGAGTGGATTCGAAGGTCTTTGATTTGCATAGGAAGTCAAATAAGTGGAAGCAACTTTGCGAGTATGCAAGTAGCGAAAATTCCAGCTATCCCCATTATCGTGAGTAGTACAGAAAAAGTACGCAAGGTCTCGCCTTCGGTGAGTCCACTGAGTTTGCATACGACCCAGAAACCGCTGTCGTTCATCCAGGCAAGGGGTTTGCTACCGCATCCTATGGCTAAGGCGAGATAGAGAGGACTACAACCAAGTACGGCAGGATCTGCTAGGCCAGCTAGGATCGCTGCAGTGGTCATCATGGCCACAGTAGCCGAGCCTTGCGCAAAGCGGATGAGAGCCGTCACCCCGAATGCGAGAAGGAGGATGCCCAAAGTAGACATTCCGGCTGCATCGACTTGTCCCTTCATCCAAGGGCCGATACCTGTCTGTTGAAGGATGGCACCAAATGCCCCGCCCGAAGCGGTGATTAGGATAACGACTCCTCCGCCAGATAAAGCATCTTGGAAGGTCTTGGCTAGACGTTCTTTATCGAAGCCGAACTGGTAAATCAGTAGTAATACTGCAGCAATTGCAGCGATGACTAGAGCAAGATTTTTCTCTCCCAAGATGTTGATAAGGTCCTTGCAGGGGCAGGGCTCTGAGATAAGAAGGTTGGCCGTGGTTGCACCAGCGATGAGGAGGATTGGTAAAAAGATTGGTAGGATAGATAACCACAAAGGGGGTAGCTCAGAATCAGGCTTTTGAGCTTGGATCTTGAGGTCGGCCAGATTACTGTCGGGAGTGTCTCTTAGCGGAACAGGATTCTTTCGGTTTATCCATTTGGCGAAGATAAAGCCCGAACCTGTAGCGAAGATTCCAACTGCGAGGCCGCCCAGCATCATCTGGCCAATTTCGACATTGAAGACCTCTGCTACTACGAGTGGTCCAGGTGTTGGTGGGACAAGGCTGTGCGCCATGCTTCCACCAGCAACGATTGCGAGAACTAGCAGCAGATAATTACCTCCAGAACGGGCTGTAAACACCTTGGCCAAAGGGAGCATCAGGTAGAAAACAGTATCGAAGAAGACTGGCATGCCCAAGGTGAAGCCGCTCCCAAGAAAGGCGATAGGTGCACGTTTTTCTCCAACCAATCTAAGTGTGGAACGCACGATGCGATCCGCTCCTCCGCTGTCTAGAAGGCACTTGCCGATGATGGCCGCCATTGCGATCAGGATACCGATTTTTCCGCAAGTGGCGCCAAAGCCGTTGGCAATCCGTTTGCCGATCGGTATTTCGGCTAACTTTTGCGCAGCTTCTTCAGTTTTACCCGTATCTTTCGCATAACTGATAATGGATTCAGCAGGGGTGAAAACTCCTACTGTGATAGCGGCCAGGAGAAGAGCTAATGCCGCGTGCAGGCGTAGGACGACTATACCGCCGATGACGACGGCAATCCCAGTGGCGAGCAGCAGCAGGGGCGTCAAGGGCAGCGAGCGGGTTTAGTTTTCGACGCGGTCAATCCCGAGCGGGTTCGTGTCTTGAAGCTCGGCGGGGAGGAGTTCCTGTGGGAAATTCTGGTAGCACACGGGTCTTGCGAAGCGCAGGATGGCAGCGGTGCCAACAGATGTAGAGCGCCCGTCTGTGGTGGCAGGGTAGGGGCCGCCGTGTACCATGGAGTGGCAGACTTCTACGCCGGTAGGGTACTGATTAAAAAGAATACGGCCCGCTTTTGTTTCGAGGGTGGCAATCAGCTCTGGATTTGCAGCCAACTCATCATCGTTTCCAAAGACGGTAGCCGTGAGCTGTCCTTCAAGGCTGCGAGCTACTTCGATAGCCTCGTTGGGGTTGGCGTACTGGACAATTAGAGTTGCTGGGCCAAATATTTCCTCTGCTAATGCGGGATTTGCTAAGAAGTCAGTAGCGGAAGTTGCAAAGACTGCAGTGCCTACATTGCAATTGCCTGCGCCTGGTTCTTCGGAGTGAAGAGCCAGTGTATTGACAGTGGAGATTGAATCTTGGGCTTGTAGTCCAGCTTGGTAGGCATCTCTGATACCTGAGTGGAGCATAGTGGCGGCAGCTGTCCCTCCCATCTTCTTCGCGTAATCCTTTGCAAAGTTTTCGGCGGTTGCTGAGGCCTCAACTAACACAATGCCGGGATTGGTGCAGAATTGCCCCACACCAAGCGTGGCAGACCCGTGCAGTCCCGTGGCGATTTCTTCCCCCTTTTCCGCAAGTGCTCCAGGAAGAATGAAGACAGGGTTGATACTGCTCATCTCTGCATAAACGGGGATGGGTTCGGGGCGGG
>CAJWWL010000202.1 GCA_913048125.1 uncultured Opitutia bacterium
GATAATGCTTTACCTCCTTCCGAGGCTCTCGATATCAAGTCCCTCAGCGATGACCTCAAGGATCTTCTCAGCGATATGGAAGAGCGAGAAGCCGAGATCATTCGACTGCGCTTTGGCTTAAAAGGGGACCGCCCCTTGACCTTAGAAGAGGTTGGTGAAGCATTTGAGATTACCCGCGAGCGAGTACGTCAGCTACAAAATATCGCCCTAATGAAGATACGTGAAGGCCTGCGTAAGAAAGAGTCTGTTCATACGAAGGAAGAAGTCTTCGAAGAACGACTCCGCACAGAGCGCACTCGGATCCTTAATGAATTTATACATGGTGCTCAATCACCCTCTTCAAATTGATGCTGACAGCACCTGATGTCGCTTAAGTCCGAAGTTGTGGACAATCTTGCTGTCTTTACCGTCTGATTCCTTACGGGCTTTTTCATCAAAAAGCCCGCACCTAAAAAGGTACGGGCTTTTTAAATCCTTTCGGACGTGGAGTGAATCAGCTCCTAATCATCGCCATCCCGAGTAGCCTCGTCCAGCAGATCACCAAGACTGGTAAGGTTATCTGTGGTTTGAGCTTCGTAGGCTGCCGTTTCCGCGGCAAGTTGTTCTTCATCGTAGTTAGCAGCTTTGATACTCAATCCTACGCGCCTTTCACCCTTATCTATCTTGATGACTCGGGCTTTCACGCTATCACCGGCATTGATTACTTCGCCAATCTTTTCGACTCGGTCTTCGCTGACCTGGCTGATGTGTACCAGTCCATCGATGTCGTTGGGTAGTTCCACAAATGCGCCATAGGAAGCCACCTTGGCCACTTTCCCTTCAACGATATCTCCGATCTTGAAGTGATGCTCAATTTCTGCCCAAGGGTCGTCAGTGAGTTGCTTAAGACCGAGGGAGATGCGTTGTTGACTGGTGTCAACATCGAGAACAATTGCATCTACTTGGTCGCCCTTATTCATCACTTCACCAGGATGGTTGATCTTGCGAGTCCATGACATGTCAGTGACGTGTACCATTCCGTCGATGCCCTCTTCCAGTTCAACAAAAGCACCATAAGAGGTAAGATTGCGGACTTTTCCTTGAACGCGTGAACCTGGGCGATAGTTGATAGCAGCTTCTTCCCATGGATTGGGTTCGAGCTGTTTCATGCCAAGGGATATCTTCTTCTCTTCCTTCTGAATCCCAAGAATGACCGCCTCGACTTCTTCGCCGATGCGCAAGACTTCCTGTGGCTTGTTAATGCGTTTTGTCCAAGACATCTCCGTGACGTGAATGAGACCTTCTACGCCTTCTTCTAATTCTACAAAAGCACCGTATGGAACAAGATTTACTACCTTGCCAGAGATCTTTTCGCCAACGGGGTATTTCTTTTCGATGTCATCCCAAGGATTCATGACAAGCTGCTTAATGCCAAGCGACACACGTTCACGGTCCTTGTCCAATTCGATGATCATGACCTTCACCTCTTCACCCTGTTTGAGCATTTCGCTCGGGTGAGAAATACGGCCCCAGCTCATGTCGGTGATATGAAGCAGACCGTCTAGTCCATCCAGATCAACAAATGCACCGTAGTCAGTGATGTTTTTGACCACGCCTTCACGAGTATCGCCAGGCTGGATGTTATCGAGCAACTCACGACGCTTCTGCTGGCGTTGCTCTTCAATAAGCTCGCGCCGTGAAACAACGATATTTTTGCGTTCTGCATTAATTTTGACCACCTTGAAGTCGTACGTCTGGCCTAGATACTGATCTAGGTTCTTAGGCGGTTGAATGTCGATTTGTGAAGCAGGAAGAAAGGAGTCGACGCCAATAGATACAATCAATCCACCTTTTACCTTGGCCTTTACGCGCCCTGCAACCACAGAGCCTTCCTCGCACTTAGAGAGAATATTCTCCCAATTTTTCTTCTGTTCAGCTTTGTCAAAGGATAGAATGGGGCTACCTTCAGGTCCTTCAAGCCGCTCGAGGAGTACTTCAATTTCAATCCCGATTTCCAAATCTCCTGTGTCGATAAATTCAACATTGGGGATCGTACCTTCGGATTTGCCGCCGACATCGACGACTACTTCGTTCTGACGGATTTCCGTCACTAGGCCGGAGACTATTGCGCCTTCTTTTAGGCGTTCTAAGTCGCTACCGGCGAGGAGTTCTTCCATTACGGAGCTCATGTTCTGTATTTTGCCGGATATAACCGGCATGGGTTAAGGGTTATTGTTTTTGTTAGTTTTCCTGTAAAAACAACCGAGTTTTCACACACGGCTGTTTGAAAGGTGCGCGAATACTGCGACTTTGGTCTTGGTACGCAAGTATTATATACTCGGCTTTTGTTTAAACACTATAGCGCGCAATTTAATGGACGACCTTATTGAGTGGATATTCGATTATGCCTTCTGCTCCATTATCACGAAGCTCTGGAATGATCTCACGAACTACTTTGTCCTCAATAATGGTTTCGACAGCGACCCAATTCTCGTCGCTGAGTGGAGCAATTGTTGGTTTGCGCAAGGCTGGCAACGTATCAAGTACTGCTTGGAGTTTACTCTTGGGTGTATTAAGTTTTAAACCAACCCATTGTCCTGCTTCCAGTGCTGCCTGAAGTAGCATTGCGATACGCTCTATTTTGGCCCTTTTCTCTGGAACAGCCCAACTTTCTTTGTTGGCTATTAGACGTGTGGATGTGGAGAGGATTGTATCAACAATTCGGAGTTTGTTTGCTCGCAGGGAGCTGCCGGTCTCTGTGAGGTCTACAATTGCATCCACCATTTCAGGTACCTTGACCTCAGTTGCGCCCCAAGAAAACTCAACGTCAGCAACTACGTCATGTTTTTTAAGAAATGCTTTAGTAAGACGAACAACTTCGGTGGCGATACGCTTACCCTGTAGGTCTTTTACCTCCTTGACTTCGGAGGACTCGGGTACAGCAAGAACCCACTTCGAAGTAACGTTTGATGCGCGACTGTATACCAATTCACATACTTCGACTACATCGGATTCATTTTCCACGACCCAATCGTGTCCAGTAAGTCCGCAATCGAAAAAACCATATTCTACGAAACGACTAATCTCCTGAGCTCGTACGAAGCGGCCGTCTAGCTCAGGATCGTCAAATGACGGACGATAAGAACGCGAACTAACGCTGATATTGTAGCCAGCCTTATCAAAAAGGGCAAGGGTGGGCTTTTCTAGACTTCCCTTAGGAAGGCCAAAGTTTAGGAGTTTGCCTTTGTTGTCACTCATGGATTCTGAAAAATGGGCTCGGATAAAGGTGAATTTTGCTTCGAATGCAAACCATTCAGGCAGGAGTTTCCCACAAGTTGCCTAGTTAGAGTACCTTTGCCGTGCTGTTCGAATGGAGTTAGCCATTTCCATCTCAGCAAGCAGTTTGCAGAGCTCCTCCAATCGGAGTTCACCGTTGCCGAGGTTTTCCAAAGGGTGGTCGACTTCAAGGGTTGTCAGCTCCAGATTTCGAAGGAGGAAATCTTTTGATTCATGTACGATACCTTGGAAGCGCTTGGGGTTTAAACGCCCGCTGTTATCAAAAATGCCCTGCAAGGTTTTGAACTTTTGTAGCCAAGCTGTTGCAGTTTTGGGCCCGACTCCCTTTAACCCTGGTATGTTGTCTGAACTATCACCAATGAGTGCTAAATATTCAGCTATTTGCTCCGGCTGGACGCCAAACTTTTCTTCTACACCTCTGGCGTCCAGTTTGCGCCAGCCGATCTTTGGTTGGGCTGTGGGCGGAGGAAGTAGCTGAAAGACTCCGGGACCCACAATCTGTGCTAAATCTTTATCTGAGCTAACGATGAAGATTTCCTCCACCTTGTTTCTGAGGCTCTCAACAGCCGAGGCGATTAAATCATCCGCCTCAACACCTGCGCTTTCGTGAGTAGAAATACCCATGAAGCTCGTCATTTGTTTTATGATTGGTATTTGCGCCTTTAGCTCGTCTGGTGCTTCACTCCGGTTGTCCTTGTAGGACTCGTGGAGTTTTTCTCGCTTGGTAGAGCCACCAAGATCGAAGAATGCAGAGATTGCGCAGGGTTGTTCGTCGTCTTCCAATTTCCAGATTGTCCGTAACCAGCCATGCAAAGCATTAGTGTGAAAGCCATCTTGGCGTGTCAGCTCAGGCATTCCGTAGAACGCTCTGAAGGTTAGGTTGAAGCCATCTATTAACAGGATCTTCTTCACAGTTTAATTTTGCGTACTCTGGTGTTTAGTTCATCAGAAAAAAGGCGCGCAGCCGTTAAGCTGCGCGCCGCCTTGTTCTATTCCTATACTTTGGTCTACCCCTAAACCAAGCCTCCATTAAGGAGGCCCTTCAAGAGGCTGTCTACCAAAAAATAAAAAATTTATAGAGGCTAAAAGCAGAGCTTTGAGTTTAAAACTCAAATGTATATTTGCCAAGACGTTCACGGATTTCAGCAACAATTTGTTGCTCTTTTTCTTCTCCCTTACCTTCAAAGGTTACTGAGAAACGAACAAAAGGCCCGGCGTCGTCCCAAGGGACCGTACTAATTAGTTCATTCCTAATGAGCCATTGACTAAAGTCTTCACCATTGGCGAATTCTGTTCGATTGCCATTGAATTCGACGGAGACAGGTGCGCGCGTGTAGAGAAAAAAGCTACCTTTGGGCTTAGTCGCTTTAAATCCAATACTGTTTAGGGCTTCGACCAAAAGATCCATGCGTCGAGAGTACTTGTTCGCAATTTTCTCTGTGATCCAAGGGTTTTCTAAGGCTGCGATAGCAGCTTCTTGGATCGCTAGAAACTGCCCAGAGTCAGAGTTGTCTTTGACCGTTGCATACGCCTTAACAATGAGAGGGTTCCCTACAACAAAACCAATTCTCCAACCTGTCATGTTGAAGCCTTTCGAGTGGGAGTGCAGTTCCACCCCAACATCTTTGGCTCCAGGAACCTGAAGAAAGGAGAGGGGTTCGCCTTCAAAGATGAGGGCGCTGTACGCAGCGTCCTGTATGACAATGAGATCATTCTCTTTCGCGAAGCTAACAAGCTCTTCAAAGAATTTAATGGTAGCGCTGGCACCTGTAGGGTTGTTGGGGTAGTTGACGACAATGGCCTTGGCGCGTCCAAGTATATCAGCGGGGATGTTGCCTAACTGAGGCAGGAAGTTGTTCTCTTCAGTTAGAGGCAGGTTGTAAACTTCTCCCCCCAAGTATTGTGCGTGGGTTCCAAAGACAGGATAGCCTGGAGTGGTCATCAAAACAACGTCCCCCGGGTTGATAAAGCACTTGGGTAATAATGATAGTGCTGTCTTTGAGCCAATGGAGTGCACGACCTCCGTCTCAGTATCAATGTTGGAGACACCGAACACACTTTCCATCCACTTCGCCGCAGCGGATTTGAAGGTTGCTCCACCGTTGTCAGCATAACCTCGATTTTCTGGTTTGGCTGCTGCGGTCTGTAAGGCATTAACTACTTCAGGGAATGCCATCTCGTCCGGCTCACCTACTCCCATATCAATGATGGGGGTATCTGGCTTCTCTGCTTTGGCCGCTAGTTTAGCCCGTTTTATCTTTTCAAATTTGTAGATCGCGGTGTCTTTGCCAAAGCTGTTTCCACCGATGCGTTCCGCAAACAAGTTTTGTATATATGATTCTTCACTCATGGTTTGTTGATCTGAAAGCTATGTATTGGGTTGCTATTCCTTGGTATTTGTCAAAGTTTAGCTTCTTCTGGAGATTGCAATTATGCGAGTAGTAAAAACAGTTGATGAAATGCAGCAGGCTTCCCGGGAATGTCGGATGACAGGCCGGAAGATTGCGTTTGTGCCTACAATGGGGGCGCTTCATGAAGGTCACCTCAGCTTAGTTGAAACGGCAAAAGAGAGCGCGGATGTTGTTGCGGTGTCTATCTTTGTCAACCCCACTCAGTTCGCACCCAATGAGGACTTTGAAAGCTATCCCAGGGATACAGAGCGCGACCTTGGCATATTGCAGGAGATGGGAGTGGATTTCGTTTTCACGCCCACTGCAGAAGAGATGTATCCCGATGACCACACTTTCTTTGTAGACGAGGAGAAGATCAGTAAGACCCTTTGCGGTGTCTCGCGGCCCAGCCACTTCCGTGGAGTTGCTACAGTTTGCACTAAGCTTCTCAACATTGTGCTACCTGACTTTTTGGTTGTGGGTATGAAGGATGCTCAGCAAGCCATCATACTGAATCGCCTCATTAGGAACCTTCATTTCCCCACTGAATTGGTTGTTGCCCCTACAGTAAGAGATGAAGATGGCTTAGCTTTGAGTTCTCGTAACAAAAAGCTCACTGAATCTCAGCGCGTTGAGGCTTTGAAGATCTATCAGTCACTCAAGACTGCCAAAGAATTAACGGAGAAAGGTACAACCAATACCGATCGCCTCATCGCAGAGGTTACAAACCGCATGAATAGCCTGCGTCTTCGCGTGATTTATGTGAAGGCCGTCAGTCTTGACGATATGTCAGACATTCGTGAAGTCGTCCCTGGGCAGACGCTGATAGCTGTTGCTGCCTGGGTCGACCAAATCCGGCTTATCGACAACATAGTCGTCTAATAAAAACTAATTCTGGGCGGGAAAGAATCGTCTTCATGAGCCAAAAATTTGACATTCTTGTCATTGGCAG
>CAJWWL010000203.1 GCA_913048125.1 uncultured Opitutia bacterium
GTTGGCCCATACAAAACATATACTGGTGTTCCGAGCGCGTTCGCAAGATGAACTCCGCCAGTGTCGTTACCCACGAGGAATGCACAAGTTGCAAGTTCGCGGGCAAAGGTTACTAAATCTGTCTGTCCAGCGTGGTCTTGAATGCGCTTCGCTGGCAGGGCTTCTGCGATCTGAGATGTAGAAAGGCGGTCTGCTGCAGTTCCATAGAGGTGGATTTCCGTTTGGGGGAGGTCTTCCAGAATTTGTTTCCCCAACGCGATCCACTGAGCTGGTGGCCAGCATTTATCTGGATTATTGGAGGAACCCGTAATAAAGCCAATTTTCCCAGACTGTCTGTGCATTCCTTGCAGACTGAATGGAGTATCATCTATTTCATTCCTCAATCCAAAGTGCTGAAGCATTTTCTCCCAGAGTTTAGTTTGATGAATCCGATCCATTTGATTGATGACGTCTGGGGGAGGTAGAAATTTATGAGTAAGAAGTGGACGTGGTTGACCCGGTAAGACTAGGCCAAAACGTTGGGGAGCACCGATATATTTTGATTCTAAATCCCCTCGATAGGAGTTTGTGAACATTAGATGGGTGTCTGGATAAAGATTTCTCAGCTTTTTGAAGTATTTGAAGTAGCCTGTGGTTCTCTTTTCAGGGATAGATATGCGGTTGTCTCCTATATCGAGCAATTTCAGAAGCGGTATGTAGGCAGATTGGCTGATGAGAGTTATTTCCGCGTCCGGTCTAGAATTCCTCAGTGCTTTTATGAGGGGAAGCGCCATGACAACATCACCAAGCCAATTTGGCATTCGGATCCAGAGACGATAGCCTCCAATGGCTCGATCGTTGGAGATTTGCATCTTGCGATGATTGTTGAGCTGGAATCTTTGGTTGGGGTGGTTGACGGTTTTCCAACGGTCGTGTAACCAAAGCCAGTCTGCACAACTATCATCGGATTCAGTTAGCTTGGTCTGAAGCCAGTCATTGGCAACTTGGGGTATCTCAGGTGCGGGACAATCTAACTTTTTGAGGTTAATGCTGGCTTCCCAAAATCGAAGACGTTTAGGATGAAACACGTAGGGTTCTGCATTAAATCTTTTGGCCATCGATGCAGGTAGATCTGTGGTTGAGGCTACTCTATCAAAAAAGTTCATCAATGTACCGCTTTGCCCTGCGTTTTGATCAAATAGTATACCTAGTATTCCTTTGCTTTGTAAAATCTGCTTTGCTTCACTGAATCCGGTTTTGCGCGAGAGCAGTCTTAATCCGTATTTCTCTCGAGTTTTGCTAACCCACTTATCCAACTGTGGATTGTCGAGCGGCCGGAAAATAGCTCCTGCCTTTAACTCACCAATTTCGAAAAAGATTGGAAGCGTGGGTAGGTACTCGAGAAGTGTGAAGTGGGGTACCAAAAGTATGATTGGCTTCTCTTTTTTAAGCCATTTGTTAATAGTATGTCTCGATTGTCGGTTTATTCTAATCCGAGCTTCAAGTTGTTCTCTACTAATGTACGGAAGCGCGAGGACTAGCATTCCCATTTCTACGATCCGTCGACAATTCTCAAGAGCGATGCGATTTTGCCAATTTTTTGATTTTTCGGGGAATGCATGATGTAAATTGCTCATTTGGATTCTTCGTCTCTTTCCTGGTAATAGATAAAGAAATCCGCCGATAGAGACTGAGATTGCTTCCGTTATGGGTAGCGGGAGTCTTGCCAACAGCCAGCCAAGTATTTTTATCGTAGCAATCATGTAGATATTCGAGTTTTTATTTTCCGGAAAATACTGTGAGAATCCTTTTCATCAAGCCCTCCTCTCTGGGTGATATTGTACACGGTCTTCAACTGGCTGAGAGTCTAAGACAGGATTTTCCTAGAATTTCAATCAGCTGGGTTGTGAGAGAGATGTTTGCTCCGCTTGTGAGTTGCTGTGATACTGTGGATGAAGTTTTGATTTTTAATCGTAAAGGAGGAGTCAGCGCCTTTTTACGGCTTTGCCATGATGTGCGTGTAAAGAAATTTGACTGGGTAATAGATCTTCAGGGTCTATTCCGCTCAGGATTACTGACTGGTGTAGCAAGGGGAGAGAGGAAGGTTGGACGTTCTGACGCAAGAGAGTTTTCGTCTTTATTTTACAACGAGCGATCGGAATTGCCAACAAATGGCAAAGGTGCACATGCCTTAGATATTCTTCTTCAATTTCGGAGACTATTTGGTCTGAAACCTGTATTAAAAGGACACCTCTCCTTTGAGTCATCTCTACCGAATAATTTTCCCAAAGATAAAAATCTTTCTTCGCCTTTTTTATTTTTTCCAGAAAGTCGACGAGCTGAAAAGCAGTGGCCCTTTTTCCTAGAGCTAACTACAGCACTACTTGAAGCAAAACCTGAATCTCAGGTAGTCTGGGCAGGAAGCTCTAAAATCCCCGTACCTCCTAAATATTCCTCGGTGCGATTCCTCAATTTATCCGGCATGACCTCTCTTGAGTCCTTGCCCAAAATGCTTACTTCTGCGGAGCTTATTGTTGCTAATGATAGCGGTCCCATGCACTTGGCTGTAGCGATGGGGTGTCCAGTACTTGCGGTCTTCGGACCCACCGACCCTGCTCGTTTTGGTCCTTATCCTATTCCAGATAATACTTCTAAAGTCCTTCAGGCGCCCATGGGTGATCTTTCCAACCTCAGCGTCGAGCAAGTCTTAGAGTGTTTGTTGAACTTGGCATCCTCTGATAAATAAAACAATTGAAACCCAGTAGATTGAGTTTATCGAAGCATACCTCCAAATTTTAAAATCCTCATGCTCAGCTTAAATTATCTTCGAGAAAACCCTGAACAAGTCCGTGCTGCTTTGGCTCGAAAGAAGTTTGATTGCGATCTCGATAGTTTCTACCGGCTCGATGAGGAGCGCAGAGCTTGTATTGCACGTTCTGAGGCGGCTCGCGCGGAGCAAAAGAACGCTAACGTTGAAATGGCCGCAATGGAGAAGGGGTCACCTGAGTTCATGGAGAAGGTTAAGGCGATGAAAGCACTAGCAGGGGAAGTCAAAGGACTTGAGGCTCAGACGCGAGAAGTGGAAGCGAGTTGGAAGGAGTCTTACCTTTCTATCCCGAATCTTCCAGATACCTCAGCGCCTTCTGGAGATAACGAAGCAGATAATCAAGTGGCGGACACTTGGGGGGATTGTGCTGCTGTTGAGGTCAATGCTTTACCGCATTGGGATATTCCTTGGTTCTCCAAATTGGTTGATTTTGAGCGAGGCACCAAGGTTACTGGAGCAGGTTTTCCTTTCTATGTCGGAGACATGTCCCGTCTGGTAAGAGCACTTATTCAATTTTTTCTAGATGAAGCGGACAAAAACGGCTATGAAGAGGTTACCGCACCTCTACTAGTTAACGGTGACAGTGCTCGCGCTACAGGTCAGTTGCCAGACAAAGAAGGACAAATGTACTTCGTAACCGGAGATGAGCTTTATCTCATTCCAACCGCTGAAGTGCCAGTTACCAACTTTATCCGCGATGAAATATTATCTCTCAATGATCTACCTTTGAAGCGAGTTGGGTACACTCCCTGCTTTCGCCGAGAGGCTGGAAGTTGGGGTAAAGATGTTCGCGGTCTTAATCGACTACATCAATTCGACAAGGTTGAGCTTGTCCAGTGGGTTGAGCCAAACAAGAGTATGGACGCTCTAGAGGAACTTCGAGGTCATGCCGAGGCAATTTTACAGAAGCTGAATTTACCTTATCGCACATTACTCATGTGTACGGGTGACATGGGCTTTCCCCATGCAAAGCAATATGATCTTGAGGTCTGGGCTGGTGGTCAGAAACGTTGGCTGGAAGTCTCGAGTTGTAGCTGCTTCACTGACTTTCAGGCAAGGCGTGCAGCCATCCGCTATCGTGATGCAGATGGTAAAGCGAGTCCTGTTCATACGCTAAATGGGTCGGGTCTTGCTGTACCTCGGGTATTGGCAGCTATTTTGGAGAATTATTATCAACCGGATGGTCGTGTTAAGGTACCCGAAGTACTTCAACACTGGTTTAATAAGGAGTACCTCGAGGGCTGAGTCCAGAGATGATGGATGACCGACACGGGCTGATTCCGAGGTCGGCTTTAGAACCCTCTGCTTTGGATAAGCTAGATTCGTCTCAATCCGAAGATTGGGCAGTTGCCTGTTCTGGGGGGGCAGATTCTGTCCTGCTGGTTCGAGTTCTTCTAGATCTCTTTCCCGAAAAGCTCACTTCCATAAAAATCTTTCACTACGATCACGGTACTCGTGGCGACTCCGGTTCAGATGTTTTGTTTGTTAAGGAATTAGCTCAGGAATTAGCGCTAGAGTGCATTGTCGGCAAGGCATCAGAAGTTGGGAAGGGGAGTGAAGCTGAGCTTCGAGATGCTCGATTGAGATTTTTACACGCGGAAATGCAAGCAAGAGGTATCCGGATTTTGATCCAAGGACATCAGCTGGATGATGTTGCAGAAACACTCTTGATGAGGCTTACGCGAGGAAGTGGTTCCAATGGGCTAGCGGCACCGCGACCTGTTCAGCATTTCTACGACAGCAGCCTTATTCATGTGCGTCCTCTGCTTTCTCTTAGCCGCTCAGAAGTCCGCTCCACGCTTACTCGCTCCAAAATTTCTTGGAGGGAGGATACCAGCAACGAATCTGACGATTACTTTCGCAATCGTATTCGAAGGTATGTTGTCCCTTCTCTACAGAATTCAGCGCAGCAGGACGTTCTTTTATCGATGGGTCGCACTCGAAAGTTGTTAGAAGAGGACGCTGAGGCTCTCGATACTTGGACTGCACAGTATTTGGCAGAGAATCAGTGCGAATCGGGGCTAAGATTTACAGGCAATCTTCCTTCTGCGGTAATCAGGCGAAGTCTTTACCTATGGTTGAGGACTTCAGGAAGTTGCGGAATCATTAATGCCGAAGCGATGGATGGACTTGTCGACGCAATTAGCCGAAATAGATCTGCCTCTTACAGCCTTGGTCCTAATCAGCGTATTTGCTTCCACAGTAATTCTAACCTGGTCTGCATTAAATCTCACCAAATATTAGATTATCGATGGCCTTCAGCAAGGTTGCCCGTTGGAGCTACACTTTTTCTGCCCAATGGTAGTTCTCTAACCTCTACGATTGTAGATGTTGATGCTAAACTGAAAGATCAAATCGTAAACGGAGAAATCTCGCCCTCCTGCACAATCTTTTTGAACACTACCCCCTCTACACTGCTCATACGTCAACGTCAGCAAGGTGACAAATACCGTCCGCTTGGAATGTCCGAGGATGTGCGATTACAAAACTTGATGGTGAATAGAAAAATCCCCTTAGGATTTCGTGATCAGCTTCCGGTAGTTGTTCTACCACCAGATCTAGTTCTCTGGTGTCCAGGTTGTCCAGGGCCTGAATTGTTCAAATTATCAAAGCCAACCGAAAATATACTCCGTGTCGATTTCAACCACTCACTCCCGCGTTTAACAAAGTCTTGTAATGAGGACTCTGTTTTGCAATGATCTTTCATTTGTGTTTAGTACGTTTTAACAACCCAACACATTGTACTAAATCCATCCCCAAGCATCTTATCTCTTTTTAAAACATGGAAGGACCCGATAAAAACAACAAGCCAAGTAAGCCTCCAGTAGGAGAGCGCTTCCAACCAAAAGTCTTGGTTATTTGGCTCATTATCTTCAGCGGTATCGCCCTTCTGTGGAACATGACCGATCGTAATGCCAGCACTGGCGAGGTTCTGACCATGTATAAGGTTATCGAAGCTGCAAAAGACGGTGAATTTAACCAGTCAGCAGGTCGTCGTCTCCAAATCGAGAGTAGTAACAAAGGCGAAGACTGGTACCGAGTCAGTGGTAAAATCCATCCCCAAAGAATCCGCCCTGAAAGTCGAGAGAATGATTTAGTGTCATTTCGCGCTGAGGGCAAACTTACCGACGACAACTACGAACTTCTTCAGGAATACAATTTCAAAGAAAAGCCCTCTAACACACAGCTTATGGCTATCTTTTGGAGTTTTCTTCCTTTCATACTAATTGTTGCCCTCATTTATTTCCTCTTCGTCCGTCAGCTTAAAATGGCTGGTCGTGGTGCGTTAAATTTTGGGAAGAGCAAAGCCCGCATGCTAACTCGTGAAAAAGACCGGGTCACTTTCAAGGATGTTGCGGGTTGTGAGGAAGCCAAAGAAGAGGTTGGTGAAGTGGTTGAGTTTCTCAAGGATCCGAAAAAGTTTCAACGGATTGGCGGTCGTATACCAAAGGGCATCCTTATGGTCGGTCCCCCTGGCACAGGTAAGACGTTGCTTGCTCGTGCAGTTGCTGGCGAAGCTGAAGTGCCATTTTTCACGATCAGTGGTTCTGACTTTGTCGAAATGTTTGTCGGTGTAGGTGCCGCGCGTGTACGCGACATGTTTGAACAAGGTAGAAAAAGTGCCCCCTGTCTTGTGTTCATCGACGAGATTGACGCTGTTGGTCGCCAGCGCGGAGCTGGACTTGGTGGTGGTAACGATGAGCGCGAGCAGACGCTGAATTCACTGTTAGTGGAAATGGATGGCTTCGAAGG
>CAJWWL010000204.1 GCA_913048125.1 uncultured Opitutia bacterium
CCCTGACCGACTCAAAGACTTTGATTGACGCAGACAGAGCCTATGTCGACAATGACGGGAGTTTCGACGAAGTGATCGTTTCACTGTTAACCTCAGACTCATTTATTTTCCGCAAACGCAACACCAAGGAATAAATCATGTTGATCAGCAGACGAGAACTTTTGAAGAAAACGGCGTTGGGAACGGCGAGTCTAGCTCTGACGCCATCATTCAATCACCTCATTGCCTCGCTGGCGAGGAATCCGGAAAGTGCCTCGCACCGATTCGTCTTCATCCGCAAATCAAACGGAAATCTTCCTACGCAATTCGGCCTCCCTTCCTTTTCCGCCGAAGAGTTGAAAAAACACGAGGAGAAGGAATCCTTCGAGGTTGACTTGTCCAAGCACGAACTGCCCGACTGGCTGAAAGGGCTCGACGAACATAAGGAGAACATGACCATCCTGCACGGTATCTCGATGTCGGTCAGCGGAGGCGGTCACTACTCCTACTCCGGATGCATGGGGGCCTACAAAGCCGGGCGGGACATTCTAAGCAACATCAAGCGGGCGACCGTTGATTTCGAATTGGCCAAGCTGTTCCCCTCCCCTTTCGGTCACGTCGAGATGTCTTTGGCGGTGCCTCACGGGCGTGATCACAGAACGGGTATAGTTTCCGGCTATTCCGCTCCAGCGGCCAAACAACGAAACTACTGTTACGCCGATCCCATGACGGCTCATCAAGAGTTGTTCAAATCGGTCACCAATACTTCCGAGGCAGAATCCGACCGCGCACTCCTCGACTACTTGCACGACAAGGAACGCCGACAACTTAAAGGGTTGGATGGTGACGAACGGCTCAAGATCAGCGATCAGGTCGACTCCCTGCAATCCATCCGCGACCGTAACGCAAAAGTCGAGTCCCTGGGCGCAAAGATCAAACAACACCTGCCGGCCATCGACTCAATCCATGAAAACGGCGGCGCAAACGCAACCCTCCCTCAGAAACAAGCCGCATTCACCGACGTAATCATCGGGGCACTGGCTTCGGGGCTGACCAACGTCGTTACCTACACCATCGACGACCTGGGCACCGACATCACCTCCCTCCCGGAAAACACCCAGAAGACAAGCATCCACCAGATCGGCCATGGTGGCCAAATTTCCGGTGCCGCTAAAATGAGAGACGCCATCAAGACCCATCACATGAAACAGGTCAAAACTTTGGTGACCCGGCTCAAATCGATTCCCGAGGGAAAGGGTACGCTTCTCGATAACACGACGATCATCTACATGCCCGAAACCGGAGCTGGTCACCACGGTCCGGACACGGAAGCGCCGATGATCCTCATGACCGGCAAGAACTCGAAGCTCGACATTGCCGGTCGCTACATCCGTCTCCCCTTCCATGGAACCGAAGGCCACAAGACATTGAGTAATTGGTACACCACACTGCTCAACGCTTATGGAAATCCGATCGAACATTACGGTGACTTGGACCTAACCATGCAGCGTAAGCGTTTTAAACAAACAGGAGCGATTGATCGGTTTCTAACCTAATCTTTCTTAGGCAAGGGCCACTAGGATTTAAATGAAAAGGTGGTCCATTTGCTTCAGAGCGAAGCCCTTTATTTGCTGAGTTAAACTCTGCTAAAGCAAATCGGTATCTTCGGCTACCCTATCAATTCTGGGCCCTATTCCAGCAACTGAATATCGCTCAGAATCTACATCAATTTCCCCTATATGAAATATTTGCTCCTAATCTCTCTAATTTTAGTAGTTTTCAAAGCAACGACAGCAGCAGATGTACCTGCAGTGTTGCCACAACCCAATCAAAAGCCTCCCTCAGATGGTAAGGTTAAGGTCTACATTTTAGCCGGCCAGTCTAACATGGTAGGCTTTGGGACTCTGGAAGGAGCCAGACCCACGTACCCGAGCATCTATTTGTCGGCCGACCCGGCTCTTAAGGCCGGACGCATGCCAGTGGGCAATTCGGCACTTCTTCCACATGGGGTTTACCAGACAGCTGAGAAAAATGCCCCGAAAGGTGCAAAGGTCATGATCTACAAGGGAAACTACAAGGAAGGTCGGGACTACTCAAAACTAAAACCAGTCAAGGCTTCCACTCTGGCCCTTGGAACGGTTGCCGAACAATTGCCTTCAATAGAAGGCCCGCACACGGTAGTCGTAAAAGCATATATTGATGTCCCCATGTCCGGGAAACATCAGATTCATGCTGGATACGATTCTAGCACTTATGCAGTGGTTCGACTAGGTGATGAGGAGGTATATCGCAGGGACCTAGAACAGGATGCAATGCATACTGAAGTTCAACTTGAGCGCGGAAAGCGATACCCCATCACAATCACCTACATGAAAAGTGGTTCAGCCGCGTTTTGGCTCAAGCACATCGACATCCCCGGCAAGGGGGACCTTGCTACACTTATTGCAGCAGGAAAATACCCATGGTTTAGGGATGACAAAGGGGAATGGAGTATCCGTAATGATGTCACCTACTGGGAGACTCGCATTTCCAAGGAAGCAAATGGCAGTGGAGGCCCACTTACCACAACGTCCAATGGAAGATTCATTGGACCAGAAGTTCCTTTTGGCCATGTCATGGGTACCTATCATAAGGAACCAGTCCTTCTGATAGAATCTTCCATGGGCAACCGGGCATTGAGCTTTGACTTCCGGCCTCCCTCCAGCGGAAAGACGGATGAGGAAAAGGCTAACGAATTCTGTGGTCTGGAGTATGACCTAATGATACAGGGTGTTCACAAGACCCTAAAAAACATCGAAGAAGTCATCCCCAACTACAAAGGTCAGGGCTACGAGATCGAGGGCTTTGTTTGGTTTCAGGGACATAAAGACAAAAACGTTCCCAAAGAAACCTACGAAAAGCACCTTGTAAACCTGATCAAAGACCTGCGAAAAGAATTCAAGACACCTAAGCTAAAGGCAGTGGTGGCCACAGTGGGATTCGGAGGGATGAAGATGGAGCCAGGACATTTTATGACATGGGAGGCTCAAATGGCCGTTGCAGATCCTAAGCAGTATCCCGAATTTACCGGAACGGTTGCGAGTGTAGACACTCGTGGCTTTTGGCGCAACAGAGGAGAGTCCCCTACTGGCACAGGATATCATTATAACCATAATGCAGAAACCTACGTACTCATTGGGGATGCACTTGGTCGCGCAATGGTCAGGCTTCATGGAGGTAAAGCTGAGAAAATCAAAACCATTCAGGAATCAGCCAAACATCCCAGCGTTGAATGGATCTATTCTGATGAAGTTACCTCGAACTACAATAAACGCGGACCCCACTATCCGCCGAGCTACTACCGAGAGATGGGACAGGCACTAAAGCCCATGATCATGAGCGAGATGGTACCAGGGTTCCTCGAGACAGCACTCGGTCCTAGAAGCCGCAGCCTGAAGGGCATCGTGACTGGCAAAAAGCCTTCTCGCTTCGCGACGGACATTCGCGGTGAACTGGATGAGCTGATTGATTTTTATGACATGGCGGGAGTCACTGACTATGCATGGAAACCCTTTGGTCCTAAGATGCGTAATGCCGAATGGTCGTACTTCAGCTTCGACCCTCCCGAAAAACAGGATCTAGCGCAAAGCGATCGCTTCCGAAACATCACTTTCCCTAAAGGTATGGAAAACTGGTTCTCTGAAGACTTTGCCCCAGAAAAGGCAGGATGGGAGCAAGGTCAGGCACCCTTCGGAAGATTTGGTGACAAGCTGGACCGCCGTCGATCCAGTTGCAATGGTTCCCACTGCGGATGCAGCGAGATGCCAAAGACTTTTTGGGAGAAAGAGGTTCTATTGCTTCGCCAGACCTTTGACATCCCAGCAGTCAAGGAAGGCCATGCTTACCGTTTGATTCTGGGAGGTGCTGGATGCGACCGCTCTGGCGAAGGATTTGCCATCTATGTAAACGGCAAACTACTCACTCAGTCTAAGGGAGGTTTTTTTAGATACTCAGGCATACGCGGAGCTTATCTCTACGAGGATATTCTGCCAGAATTCGATGGAGGGAAGGTTACCATCTCCGTAATCAATTTCTTACGTCACACTCACTTCCGCAACGGTGACCGCTACTTTGGTCCTCATCCTGACTACTACCGCCCAGAAGGCGTCTCTCCTGTGCCGCCAAATGGTCACGTTACTTTGTGGATGGAAGAAGCAAAACTATCTCCAGCCACCCTTGCCGCAGCTGAGGGGATTGGACAGCAAGGAGATTAACATCTCAAATGGGCCAATTCAGTAAATACTTGGGGCAATATTAGAGGCAGAGGAAATTGGAGGTTGGTGTTTACATCACCCTTATCTTTGTTCAGGACTTTAACTCTAGAGTATTTTAACGAGAAGCATATTGACCAATTAAACTTCTGAAAAACCTACTTTCATAACCTAAAACATGAGTACTGCAGCACCTACCCGTATCATCTCTTTAATCACCATATTTACATTAGCTGGTTTTCTTCATGCAGGAAAAAAGCCCGAAGAGCAAAAAGGATACGACAAGAGTAAAGATGTCGGCTTGAAGGCACCAGCGGAAGCAGAGGTCCTATTTGATGGCACAATGGATTCAGTCCGGAAAAAATGGGTAATGTGGCCCAAGGAGGATATGGAAATCACCTGGAAGATTATGGATAACCCGAATGGCAAGGGAAAGACCTTGATGACAGATGGCGGCAAGCGCTGGGGCACACATGACTTGGTGACTAAGAAAAAATACACCGACTACGAGGGCCATGTTGAGTTTATCATGATGGGCGCTCGAGGCGATGGGAAGTCCGAAGGCTACACGAACAGCGGAGTCTACATGCAGAACCGCTATGAAATTCAAATTGAGTCGCCCAAGGGAAAAAACATTCAGGATCCATATAATTGGAAAATCGGTGGACATGGGATCGCGGCCTTCTGCATGGACCGAGTGCCCGACCGCAATGCCTGGAGACCCAATGGTCAATGGCACGCCTTCCACTTCATCTTCAAGGATGCTAAATGGGACGGTGACAAAAAAACAGCCAACGCCCGTGCTACAGTCTGGTGGAACGGAATCAAGGTTCATGATGATGCCGAAGTCAAAAAGGCCAACGGCGGAATCAAGGTAACTTCTGCACCAGGCGGTCTGAAACTTCAGGAACATGGACAGGACGTACGTTACCGGAACGTCTGGATCATCGACCAAGCGAAGTAGTCTTAGTCAATCAGAGGTTGGCTGGAACTTAAAGCTTTCAGCCTTATTGCAGAAAGGCTAGGCCGACTCGACCCTAGCCCCACATGGCGTTCTCTTTAATCGGTGAAAAGCCGTAAGTCTCTGAAACACTCAAGATTCATGGTAATCGTGAGTCTGTAGTAATCTAAAAAGCCTGTCATTTACCAGACTGATAGACCCTCACATAGTCGACGAGCATCTTGGCGGGAAATTTGGTGTCCGCATTGGGGGCGCCAGGCCAGTTTCCACCCACTGCCAGATTTAGAACTAGATGGAAACGCTGGTTGAAAGGTGCAGGAAAAGGAGCTTTTTCAGAATACCACTTTTGCTGGGTTTGCCATGGTTCACCATCAATTCCCCAGATGATTTTTCCTTTTTCCCAGAAGAGAGAGAAAACGTGAAAGTCATCCGCAAAGGTTCCGGAAGCAAGCTTGTAAGGTTTGCCAGTATGCTTGTTTCTTGGCCATCCTCCACCGTAATGTAATGTCCCATGGTAGGTAGAAGGTTCGTGTCCGACCAATTCCATTATGTCGATCTCACCGCTGGATGCCCAACCACCGTATTTTTCATCCGTTGGCAACATCCAGATCGCAGGCCAGATTCCACGACCAATTGGAAGCTTGGCGCGCACATCAACCCTGCAATAGGTCCAGTCCCCACGAAGCTTGCTGCGAATCCGACCGGATGAGTAAGGACGGATAGTACCGAACATGTTGGGACTGTCCTTGTGAGCCTCGAGAATCAAGTTACCACCTTCAACTCGAACATTCTTCTTGTTCCATCGGTAGGCCTGCAACTCGTTGTTACCTCCACCCAAGGCATTCTCCTCTACTCCCCATTTTGAATAATCGAGTGATGACCCATTAAATTCGTCTGACCAGACGAGTTTAAAGTTTTCACTTTCCTGACCTTGGAATGGCGAAAGCAGAAACAAAGAAAGAAGGGAATGCACCAAGGCGCTGTTAGAGTTTCTCATGTTGTCAAAGTATTAAGGGTGTAGATTATATTTATGCTTTAGCTCACTTAGTGTTTCCCACGATAGCAAACTTTAACAAAGCTTAATGAGCAGTAAAAAGTCTTTCTGAACGTAGACGTACACCAGTAAAACTAGAATGCTAATAGTATGAATTTAATGATAAGAAAAATGGCTAGTGGCTTGCTAATTAGCTTAAATATCCTTTGCGGACTCAATGCAGAACAACGTCCAGAGAAACCGAATATTTTATTAATCCTTACCGATGACTTGGGTTGGCAAGACGTAAAATGTTACGACATTGATGAGCCAAGCCCTATGGAGACTCCATACATTGACGCGTTAGCCAAAAATGGAGTCAAGTTTTGGCA
>CAJWWL010000205.1 GCA_913048125.1 uncultured Opitutia bacterium
CTGCTCCAATCCGTACTTGAGGGTATTTATTCCAAGCATCAGTCCTGTCAGCCAAGATAGGAAAAACTCTAGGCACACCATCCATGGGGAGAGCATCAAGACTAGCAACTTTGACTAACTTCCCAGATTCGCCCTTTCGACGAAGAGGATCAAAGACCATCGTAAGTCCAGCAAGGAATGGAAATAGACCAGCTATGGCACCAAGGGTTGCTGCCCAAAATTTTATAAACCAACGCCGGTTGGTTTCATCTGGAGAATTACAGCATGGATCGCTCATGGGTATTGGTAAGGATAAAAAAAGTGAATTATCAGAGAGCCGCTTTGTTAGGACAGCAATAATAGAATGTCCTGAAGTTCAAGAGTTAGTCAGCAAGACGAAGAAATGGTGATCACCACAGCCTTTGAAGTGGGTGTACGACTTTTATCCGCAACGCTATCTACAGGGATGAGAACATTGGTCTCAGGAAAATAAGCTGCAGCACAACCTCGTGGCATATCATAAGGAATTGCAAGAAAACGGTTGGCTTGTCGTTCCTCGCCGTTGAAGTGACTGGTGATGTCCACAGGTTGTTCGTTACTTATTCCGCGATCCAGCATGTCGTCCCGATTAAGAAAGATAACACGGCGCTCATTGAGAATGCCTCGATAGCGATCATGCAGACCATAGATGGTAGTATTGAACTGATCGTGACTTCGAAAGGTCTGGAGAACCAACTGACCATTCTCCAGATGTAGAGGCTCAAATTCAGCAGTGACAAATGGGGCACGCCCACCCTCAACATCGAAGGTCCTCTGCTTGACAGCATTAGGAAGGTAAAAACCGCCAGGTTGAAGAATTCGACTATTGAAGTCTTCAAATCCAGGAATGACTTTTTCGATGCGATCTCGAATAAGACTATAATTTGCAGATAATCGATACCAAGGGGTGGCACTTTTTTCACCGAGAGTAGCTTTTGCAATTCCGGATATGATAGAGGATTCACTACGAACCAAGCTTGAGATTGGCCGAAGATGACCCTGAGTCTTATGAACAATCCCCATCGAGTTCTCGACGGTAACAAATTGTTCACCTCCAGTCTGTATATCGCGTTCACTTCGAACGAGACAGGGAAGGATCAAAGCCTGCCTTCCAGTAACAACATGCGAACGATTCAACTTGGTTGAAATTTGGACAGTGAGGTTACATTTCCGAAGAGCTTCCGCGGTGTATTGAGTATCTGGCGAGGCAGAAAGAAAATTACCACCTAGAGCAACAAAAACCTTAGCCTTATCAGTATGCATAGCCTTAATAGCTGAAACTGTATCATGGCCATGTTCGCGAGGCACCTTAAAGCCAAACTCCATCTCTAGAGACCTCAAGAATGATTCTGGTGGTTTTTCCCAAATCCCCATGGTTCGATCACCCTGCACATTACTGTGACCCCGAACAGGACACAAGCCAGCACCTTCTTTGCCCAATGCTCCAAGGAGCAAGTGTAGATTCACTATTTGTTGGATCGAAGCCACTGCATTACGGTGCTGCGTCATACCCATAGCCCAACAAGAAATAAAAGGAGTGTCGCAATCCAACAAGGAGGCAACCTCGCAGATATCTGTTTGCGAGATGCCACTGTGCTCTTCGATAAAGTCCCAGCTAATCTTACGAATATGATCACGAAGAGCTTCAAATCCCGAGGTGTATTCCTGGATGAATTCCTGGTCGAGAACCATGCCGGGCGCGGATTCCTCCCTTTCGAAAAGAGCCTTCATGATTCCCTGGAAGAGGGGCATATCCCCATTGATTTTCACTTGAAGAAAATAGGAAGCTAAAGGAGTTTTTTTTCCAAGAACAGCAGCAGGCTCTTGTGGATGAGCAAAAGCGAGGAGTCCAGCCTCCTTAAGTGGATTCACTGCAACAATCTTGGCCCCTCGGCGAACAGCAGACTGCAGGCTACTGAGCATTCTAGGGTGATTGGTTCCAGGATTCTGGCCGACCACGAAAATGACACGGGCTTGCTCAAAGTCATCTAATGTGACCGTGCCCTTACCAACTCCAATCATCTCACGCAGGGCTGTGCCACTAGATTCATGACACATATTTGAGCAATCGGGTAAATTGTTTGTGCCGTATTCGCGTGCAAAAAGTTGATAAAGAAAAGCTGCCTCATTACTTGCCCTACCAGATGTGTAGAACAATGCCTGATTGGGTGAGGGAAGAGAGTTGAGTTCAGAAGCAACCAAATCAAATGCTTCATCCCAGGATATAGGCTCGTAGTGTGCAGAATCTTCCCGCAGGACCATAGGTTCAGTCAACCGTCCCTGCAACTCCATCCAATGGTCGCTGTGAGATGCGATATCTGTGATCGAATTGTCGTCAAAAAAGCTTCTAGTTATTTTCCGAGCTGTGGACTCTGAGGCAGTAGCTTTAGCACCATTCTCGCAAAACTCGAAAGAGGAGCGATCGTCATCTGGGTCAGGCCAAGCACAACTACTACAGTCAAAACCGGTTTTTTGATTGAGTTTAAGCAGTGATGTCGTGCCTCTGACAATTCCTTCACGGGCAACATGTTTGAACGATTGGGTGACTGCCGGAACGCCAGCAGCATACTTAGCAACATCAGATTTACGTATGCCAGTGAAATCCTCAGGAGGAAGCTCCGTGTGTTGGTTATGATCCGAATTGCTGGTCATAAATTATTATGCTTGAGCAGTGATAGCCAAGACTCTTTCCGGAGCACTGTAAACGTTGAACCTTTCTTCCGAAAGAAAACCCAGCAAGGTCACGTTGAAGACATTGGCAAGTTCCACAGCTAAACTTGAAGGAGCGCCTACTGCCGCAACAAATGGAATCCCAGCTCGGATTGATTTCTGTAGGATTTCATAACTGGTTCGACCACTAACCATCAGAATGGACTCAGCTGGATCAAGTGAGCTATCTAAAAGGATTGAGCCAGCCACTTTATCTACGGCGTTGTGACGACCGACATCTTCATTAGATAATTGAATCTTGCCAGATGTATTGAATAAAGCAGCAGCGTGTAAACCACCAGTCTTGGCAAAAGTCTGCTGATGTTTTCTAAGCAAAGTAGGCATTTTACAGATAAAACCTTGTTCCAAAATCGGAGTTGCACCTTTGAAAGGTTGCGCGTTCCCCATCTTCAATGCCGCTAGAGACGTCTTACCACAGACCCCGCAACTAGAACTTGTGTAAAAGTGCCTGGAGAGTTGGTTAAAGTCGACCTTGATCGCATCGCGTAAAACTACACAAATCTTATTATTCTCAAGTTCAGACACCTCCTCAACATCTTCTGGATTTTTGAGAATCCCCTCCGTGTAAAGGAATCCAACAGCTAATTCGTTGTCCTTGCCAGGGGTTCTCATGGTAACACTAACAGATCTTATGACACGTCTACCACCGTTCACGAAAGAGAGTTGGATCTCTAAAGGTTCCTCAACTACAACAACATCATCTACGACCTCTGCTTGAGAAGACGTAATTTTTTTGACCTTTGCCGTAACTGTCTGTTCCACAATAAATTTTTCGAGCCAAGACTAGAATCCACCTCTTACAACTTCGCAACCTGCTTTTAATGGACAATCGACTGACGGTATTTGAGACAGACCAAGGGGTAACTCTAGCGTTCGGATCACGTACATATTACATCCACCGCTCGGAGCCATTTTACAATATTGCCAAAATCTGTATAGAGAAGGACGACTATGTTCCCTTCTACGTCGAGATGGCCCGACAGGAAGGAGTTGGCGAAGCCTTCAAAGAAGAACTATTGCGGCAAGCAGAAGCCATAAAGGCACTTAAAGATGAGGAACTCGAAGAACTTTAAGCTAGCAGAAAGATTACAGCTACCCCGCCAAAGGCAGCAAGTGTACCCAGACATTTAGTAACAGTTAAACGTTCCTTGAGAAAGATTGCTGCCAGCCCCACGGTAAATAGTGTAGAAGTCTGGTTCAGCACTCCAGCTGTTGCTCCATCGGCATACTTGTACCCAGCAAGCCAAATAAACATTGCCAGATAACCTCCAACCAGCGAAGCGGCTATAAAAGGAACCCATGGAAAATTCCTACGCAGAGAACTAAAAGTAGTCCCTACACGCCCGATAACAGCAAGAAACAACAAGGAACCAATCAAACCAGCAAATAGACGCACTAGCGCTACTTGAACCACAGGAACAGATGCCTTCCCCCCATCCATCAATGGCTTGGCCAAAATAATCCCATATGCGGTAAATGCCATAGCCAAGAGCCCATAGACCACTCCTCTTAATAGCTGTGAACGCGAGTCAATCAAGCCACCTCGAGCTCTAACCGAAGCCATAACGATCCCAAGGATCACAAGACTAGCCCCAAGGAAGTGGTACAATCCGGGTCGCTCTCCTAAGAGAAGAAAAGCAAAAAACATGGTGAAAAGGCTGTAGGAGCAGCCAACGATTGCATTGCGCCCAGCACCTAGCAGGTTCAACGCCTTAAAGAACAAGAAGTCTGCTAAGCAAATGCCGATCACTCCACTGGAAGAGAGAATGAACCATCCCTTGGCCGAGAGCTCGGGCAACGATAAATGTCCAAGGAAATATGCTGTTGGCAAAAACAGCAGCAGAACAATAGCATTCTTGAAAAAATTGAGAGTGAAAGCGGGTATCCTCTCTCCCGCACGACGAAAAAACATGACCGAGATCGCCCACAAAATTGCACAAGTCAGAGAAAATACTTCGCCCTTTGCAGGTATCTGCTCAATCCAAACGTTCATTTTTTAAGCGCAGATCCTGACTACGTATATCAATTTTTCAAATGGAGACTTTGTCCTACAACTATTTTGCTTACGGTTCTAATATGAATTTCCTTCAGATGGAGCAACGCTGCCCCGGCGCAAGGTTTCAGGGACGTGGTATTCTACCTAACTACAGATTTCATCTTTACAGCAGGGGGTATGCATCCGTGATGCAGTATGAGGGGGCAACTGTTTGGGGTGGCATATGGAGGATTTCAGATTCTCATCTTGCCATACTCGATCGCTATGAAGGAGTTGCAGAAAATTGCTACTACCGAAAGAGTATCGACATCTTTCTTGCAGATCAAAACGGCTCAGAAGATGTCTTGGAATGTGAAATTTACTTTGGATCTGACTCGCAGGATGGCACTGTAGAGGCAAGAGACGGCTATCTTGATGACATTCTCGAGGGAGCACGAGATACCAACCTACCTCATGAATACATTATTGGAGTACTTTATCCGTGGAAATCTTAGGCTAGCATTTCTGCAGCGGCATCGATAATCGAGCCAATTTCACAAAGCTTACCTTTTCCAACATATCCACACGCTAAGTCCCCTTCAGAAGGCTCAACGAACCGATGTCCCCTATTGTCTAAAATCTCACGGTTGCGAAGGGTCGCAGGATGTTCCCACATTTTTCCGTTCATTGCAGGTGCGATTAATATTGGCGCCCGAGTCGCTAGATAAACTGAGGCTAAAAGATCATCAGCCATTCCGTTTGCAAACTTACCAAGTGTATTTGCAGTAGCAGGAGCCACGATCAATAAATCTGCTTTGTCTGCTAACTCAATATGACCTGGACACCAGCCCATTTCCTCGTCCCAGAGACTACCCAACACAGGATTTCGTGAGAGAGTCTTAAAGGTAAGAGGTGTGACAAACCTCTGTGCAGATTCTGTCATGAGCACGTGTACATCTGCCCCATGGTTTTGCAGTTCACGCAAAAGATCAGCAGCTTTATAGGCAGCAATAGAGCCAGTAACTCCGAGAAGAATGGTTTTATCCTTCATTTGATTACTGGAGGATGTTTGAGAACCGAAGAGAGGCAATGCTGGAAATGTTTGTTTGTCTTTTATCCTAGGTTCGCTAGGAGTCACCGCCTTTTAAAAGACCTACAGTTCATGCAATCTGGAACTCCAGGAAAATACGGACCCTACCAGCGAGTGGATCTACCGGATCGCCAATGGCCCGATCGTCGAATTGAGACTGCACCTATCTGGTGCAGCGTCGATCTTCGTGATGGCAATCAGGCACTAGCAATTCCCATGGATGGTCCGAGAAAACTGAAACTCTTTAAGACACTAGTCGATATAGGGTTCAAGCAGATAGAGGTAGGATTCCCTTCCGCTTCAGAAACTGAATATGCATTCACTCGCAAACTAATCGAGGATAGTCTCATCCCTGAGGATGTATATATTCAAGTCCTGACACAGGCGAGGGAACATTTGATTAAAAAAACATTTGAGAGTCTAAAAGGTGCCAGACGAGCGATTGTTCACCTCTACAACTCAACCTCGCCAATGCAGCGCGAAATCACCTTCGGCAAGTCCAAGCAAGAGATTAAGGACATTGCAGTAGAGGGCACCAAGTTGGTCAGGAAACTTTTGTCCGAGCTTCCTGAGACTGATATAAAGTTTGAGTACTCACCTGAGAGTTTTTCGGATACGGAGGTAGAGTATGCACTCGAAGTCTGTGAAGCGGTAATGGAGGTTTGGGAGCCTACTGAAGAAAACCCAATAATTCTGAATCTTCCTGCCACTGTGGAGGTGGCACC
>CAJWWL010000206.1 GCA_913048125.1 uncultured Opitutia bacterium
ATGACTTTGAGCTTAAGAAAGGTACCGGAGCAGGTGGCGGACGCCCAGAAAAGCCAGAATCCCATATCCACTTACAAGGACATGGCAACCCAGTCAGCTATCAGAACATTTGGCTTCTGCCTAAAGGTTAAGCTTAAATACGAAGATAAATCCTTTAGTCTAGGGTGAGGACATATAGTGTCCCTGTTTTTGGAACAGTTATCGAGTTGGATTTGGGGACCTCCTCTGATCATACTTCTGCTAGGTGGAGGTTTATATTTTGCCATTTTCTCGAGGCTTAAACCTTTAAGATATTTCTATCATACAGTTGACCTTTTAAGGGGTAGACACGATGACGAAAAAGCACCTGGCGAACTAACGCATTTCCGAGCTCTGTGCACAGCCCTATCCGGAACTGTTGGAATGGGCAATGTTGCTGGAGTTGCAGTGGCACTCACCCAAGGTGGGCCCGGAGCCATTTTTTGGATGTGGGTATGTGCCTTGTTCGGCATGATCACAAAGTTCTTCACCTGTACATTAGCAGTTATGTACCGAGGGAAAGACACCACGGGCCAAGAACAAGGAGGTCCAATGTATGTAATTATGGAAGGATTGGGCCATAATTGGAAACCCCTTGCTCAGTTCTTTTGCCTCTGTGGTCTCTTTGGTTGCCTTCCACTACTGCAATCAAATCAACTGACAGGAATCGTGAGGGAGATGTTTTTTGAACCGATGGAGATATTTGTCGGAGGCGAAGAGCAAATTCTATTTGGCAACATACTCTTTGGCTGTCTGCTTGCGACCCTAGTCGGAATAGTGGTCATTGGCGGTGTCAGTAGAGTTGGTAGAATTGCATCAAAACTAGTTCCGGCAATGGTATTGCTATATGGGTTTAGCGCTATGTTGATTATAGGTTCCAATCTGGGCAAGTTACCAAACGTAGTGATCTCAATTTTCTCGGATGCTTTTACGGGACAAGCAATCGCAGGAGGAGCACTTGGAGTCGTAATCATGACAGGGATTCGTCGGGCAGCATTCTCAAATGAGGCAGGAATGGGAACAGAAGCCATGGCACATGGTGCAGCAAGAACTAATGAACCCACACGCGAAGGCCTAGTTGCTATGATTGGGCCAGTTATTGACACGCTTGTCTTGTGTAGCCTTACAGCATTGGCAATTTTAGTGACCGACGTCAGTTTAAATCAGGATTTAAATCAGGATATAAGGGGTATACTGATTACCAAAGAAGCCTTTGCAAAAGGCATCCCAAATAACACATGGATAGGGCCAAGCTTATTGCTTGTGAGTGTACTGTTCTTGAGCTATTCTTCAATGTTGGGATTTTCTTATTATGTACTGAAGTGCGGAGCTTTTCTTTTTGGAGAAAAATCAAGATACCCAATCTTGGTTTTTTATTTATTGAGCATAGTCATTTCATCGGCAGTTAAACTGAAGGATGCCATAAACTTTTTGGATATAGCTTTTGGATTGATGGCAATCCCGACTATCATATCGGCAACTATTTTGGCACCAAAAGTCATGAGAATGGCTGACTCATATTTCGCGAAACTAAGAAAATAAAAAGAAGGGGTGCCCCTCCCCCCGAAGGACACCCCAACCTGCTTGTTCACAACCCCTTAGTGGGATAAGGGAAGTGTGGAAAAACTAGCTCTTCTTTGGTGGTAGCAATACTGTGTCAATGACGTGGATGATGCCGTTGGAAGCCTTTACGTCAGCGGCTACGACTTTTGACTCGTTCAAGAAGACGGATCCCTTTTTTGCTGATACCTTTAGTTTGTCACCATTGACGGTTTTTGCACGCTTCAACTTGGAGGCAGCTTTTGCATCAACGCTACCTGATACCACGTGGTAGGTCAGGATGGATACGAGTTCTTGTTTATTTTCGGGTTTGAGTAGATACTCCAGAGTGCCCTTTGGAAGTTTGGAAAAAGCCTCATCAGTAGGTGCAAACACCGTGAAGGGACCGTCCCCTTTGAGAGTTTTGACGAGGTCGCCTGCCTGGAGTGCAGCTGCCAAGGTTTTGAAGTTTCCGGCGCTGACAGCTGTGTCGACTAGGTCCTTTTTGCAGGGTGCTGCGAAAATAGATGAAGTGAGTAGTAGGATTGATAACGTTGATAGTAGCTTCATTTTGGTAATAATTTTAGTGGTTGTGATTTAAGGACTTTTGTCCGTTGAGCGCTCGGAATGGGATTCGCCAAAAATCGGATTTCAGATTCAAAATTGTTCGAAAAACTTTTCATCGGCGTGCTAAAATTCATTTGGAAAACTCCAAATCCGGGTCATCGTAGCAATCTTTGGTAGTAGAGCTGACATGCTCGACGAAGGTTGATCACTGGTTGTGAATGCTGATCGCTGTACTATCAGCATCACATGCGGTGAACCGCTCGAAGGTCATAAATCGTTAACCAATCAAAGCAAACATGGAAAAATTCAGATCAGAATTGGTGGTCAACGAGCCGGTTGAAAAACTATTTAAATGGCATGAGCGACCAGAAGCCCTGAAGAGGCTCAATCCAACATTTCAGCCGGTTCAAGTAATCAACAAAGAGGGGGATCTAAGGGACGGTGAAGTAACCCTAAGGATCGGTAATAAACCGTTACAGTTAGACTGGATTTCACGGCACCACAGCTATTCCCAAAATCGCAATTTCAGTGACGAACAATTAAAGGGACCTTTTGCATTTTGGAATCATGATCACGTTTTCGAGTCTGTTGATAGTGAAAACTCCAGGCTGGTTGACAGTGTGACCTACGAACTACCATTCAAGCCGCTTGGTAGGATTTTCGCAGGCAAACACATCCAGAAAACACTGAAACAGTTGTTCGCATACAGACACAATATATGTGAGAACGATCTAAAGCTCTACAAGAGGTCTGAAGTCGATAGGGGAAAAATACTGGTTACTGGAAGTAGTGGCTTAGTGGGCACCCAACTTATTCCGCTGTTAACTGGAGCAGGTTATGAGGTTGAAGGTCTCAAAAGGAATAATTCTAGCCTACAAGAACCATGTTGGGATATCGACGGAGGTCAGATCAAAAACGTAGACCGGTGTGATGCCGTTATACACCTAGCGGGTGAAAATATCTCCAGCCCTGTTCGTTGGACAGATAGCAAAAAGAGAAGCATTCTGAAAAGCAGAGTATCGGGCACCAAACTGCTTGCGACACATCTAGCTAGCCTTGAAAACCCGCCACATACACTAGTTTGCGCATCAGGTATGGGCATATACGGTAGTCGTGGTGATGTAGAACTGACCGAAGATGAAGCTAAGAGCGACGACTTTATTGCTGAGGTAGTCAAGGAATGGGAAGCTGCCGCCCAGCCTGCGATTGATGCAGGCATAAGGGTAGTGTTTCTACGTTTTGGAGTAATTTTGACTCCATTGGGGGGGGCACTTAAGAGAATGATCCCTGCGACAAAGCTGTTTGCAGGTGGTCCAATAGGCGGAGGACAACAATGGTGGTCGTGGTTATCAATCGACGATGCAATCGGCTCCATATTTCACGCGCTGAACCAGAAAAACTTGAGTGGACCCGTTAACGTCGCGGCACCAAATCCTGTCCGCCAAGGAGATTTTGCTAAAATTTTCGGGAAGGTTTTGAATCGTCCGAGTTTCGCTCGTTTGCCGGGATGGCTCGTCTCATCGATTATGGGAGAGATGGGAAGAAGCCTATTGTTATCCAGCACAAAAGTAGACGTTAGCAAGCTGATCAGTTCAGGCTACCAATTCAGATTTGAGAAACTTGAGGACTCTCTTCGGCATCTGCTTGGACGAAGAATTTTCAGTGACTAGCAAGTTGATCAGACAGGATTGGTTGCCCTGTAGCGACTAGAACAAAAAAGCACTAGAAATATGATTATCTCTACGAAGAAGAGGATCAAGAGAGTGGTACTTACTCCGTTGAGAAAAATCATGACCGATCGAAATAGCGGGAGGCACAGCGAAAAGAAAGTTGTCATGAAATAAACGCCGCTGAATAGGCTACGATTGTAGGCAGAAAGCATCATCGGAATACCCAGACCAAGTTCGAGACCACCATACACGACAACATACTCAACAATGCCAGAACCTGAGAAATTAAATCCAAGGCTTGCTGCAGTTTTGTACGGAAGTATGGTGCACCAAACACCAAGTAATGAGTAGATGACCCCAACGATAAACAAAACTGTTCTGGTTAGCTTATTGTAGGACGGCGAAAAAAAAGGACTGGAGGGGTTATCATTCATAAGGTTAGTTTTTACGAGTTGTGGATATACGAAATTTTGAGATGGATAACGGTGTGGTCTAAGATAATTACCCAACGCAGAGGATTATGAATAAGATTCATGTATTATTGACGCTTTCTTGCATCACATTTGCTTCCTGCCAAGTTAGCAAACCTGTAAAAGATGCCACTTCAGATTATGTGGTAGATCCGTTAAAAAAAGCATCAGGTGCAGTCACTTCCACAGTTAGTGCAGGTGCAATTGGGACTGCCGTTGGAACAAAAAATCTTGCTCAAAAGTCAGCTATCGCGACAAAGCTCCCAGCAAACGTCTATTCACGAGAAGTTACTGGTGAAAATCTTCGTAAACGTATGTCTCTCGTTGAAAAGTCAGGATGGTACTACATGGGTTCCCGTAGAGAGTATCACTACGTAGCAAGAGAATTTGTAGACAGGGAGATCTTCAGGGTAAAAAAAGATGAATTCAAAATCGAAAGTCCATTTATTCTTACACCCAAAAGGTCGCTGTGGAAGCAGCTTTCGACAAAGAAGATATTGCACCTGGACCAGTGAGTAAGGGCTGTGGCCCAAGGGCAATTAAACTAAATTCACAAGGACTCGATGAAAGCTAGTAGGCGTTTTCGATCTAACTTGGACAATTTCAGGTAGGTCCTTCGAGAATGATCTGCTTCACCACCATGCCAAAGTATGGCTTCTTCAAGATTACGAGCCCGACCATCGTGGAGGAAACGAGTGTGTCCGTTAACAATTTTAGTCAGACCAATTCCCCAAAGTGGTGGGGTGCGCCACTCAGAGCCAGAAGCTTCACCATCAGGGCGTTTATCGGAAAGCTCAGGACCCATATCATGGAGAAGCAGATCAGTGTAGGGACGAATGATTTGCTTAGCTAGTTCTGGAATGTGCTGGTGATTACCAGTTTCTAATCGAGGTATGTGGCATGAGGCACATCCAGTGTTGGAAAAGATTTCTCTACCGCGAGTGACATCGGGAGTGTTGTAATCGCGCTGTGCAGGAGGTGCAAGTGTTTGGAGGTAGGTTACCACTCTCCCCAGAAGGTGATCATCAATCTCAGGACTCCCTCCAGAAGGAAAGTTGTCTAAGATTTGTGCTTGAGCAGAAGTGTAGGACTCATCAGGGCGAATGCTACTTGTTATGCCGATATCTCCGACAAATGCACTGGCAGTCTGCTGAAGAAGAGTTGGTTGGTTAGCTTTCCATCCAAAACGCCCGAGCTGCTTGATCTTTTTCTCTGGATTCCAAATATAATTTGGACGACCAGATATTCCATCACCGTCGAGATCATCCGGATCTGAGAGACTTAAAATAGTTTTTTCCGCGAGGGCTTCCAATAGCCCTAGACCAATCAGTGGTTGTGCAATTCGAGGACCGAGTCTGATATCTTCGGAAGGTTTGCCGTAGATTGGGTTGGCAGTAAGAGTATATTCAGGTTTGAGCAGAGAATACTTTGATCCATCATCAAAATATCCTACAACTTCGTCGTAAGATGTTTGTACGTCTCCTTCAGGCGGGACTCCAGGGATAGATCTGACCCCGAGTTGTGATCCCAAAACGGAGTCAGGAACAAACTTCCCATCTTGGCTTGGGCTACTTAGTCTGAACAGAAGACCAGTCATCAATTCTCCTTGATCAGGAGGTCTCCCACGTCCATCACGCAAGTGACAACTGGAACAAGAGCGAGCGTTGAATAATGGACCTAGACCATCCCTAGCTACGGTTGACGCCGGTGCAGTGACCCAGTTCTTGTTGAAGAAAGAGTTACCAACCACATGAGCGCGCCGGTTGTTTCGAGTAATATTGGCCAATGGCAAACCGAAAGCGTTAGGCCCACTCTGAAAAACAGTGGTTGATCCACCACTGAGGTGTGGGGATGAAGGAACTCCGGCAAAGGATATACACTGGGATAAGCAGTGAAAACCAAGGAGTAAGGTTAACGGCCAAACGCGCGGAAGTCTGGTAGGCCTATTCTTCCAATTCTCTGGGAACATTAAAACCGTGGACTGCTCCGATATCGACGAGGAGGTCTGCAATATCCTCAAGAGTTTCGATTAAGGCGAGGATTGACTTTGAGGAATCAGAGCCTGCGGGTTGAAGTATGGCCTGATCGAAAGGCACAGGGATGTTTGAAAAGCGTTTCGAGGCAGTCTTGATAAGTTGATCGACGGTCGCGGTTTCTTTAGGAGATTTGGAGGTCAAAAAGTCTCGAATTCCCTTTCCTTCAAAAGTAGTGCCGTCTACTCGCTTATAACGACCATGCCAAACATTAGCTATGCCAATGAGATCAT
>CAJWWL010000207.1 GCA_913048125.1 uncultured Opitutia bacterium
CATGCGGTCTTTCTGCCTATTCGCTATCTCATTAATTGTATGCCTAAGCGGTTGTACTACCTACGTAGGACTGCATCAACCAGAGAAATTGTTGGTTCCCCAAGGACACGCAACAGTGGAAACCATCCAGACCGCTATTCGCACTGGTGCTTCCAAGCAGGGCTGGAAGGTCGTTGATGAAGGGGCCAACTACTTGATAGTCTCCAGCGAACCATACTGGCGTGCCCGTTATCCTGTGATCCAAGTATCTTATTCGCTGTATTCAGTCGATTTTGCATATGTCAGCAGCCGCAATCTGCGCTACACCTACGTTACTGAGGGCAAACAACTCGTACGTCGTGACTACAATAAAATGGTAAACGGTCTAGTCCAAGCTATCCGTCATGAGATGCAGAAGTCTCGTCGGACCGGCATCTAGCCCACCAACAGCTTGTACACGTAGATTATTCCAGCACCTGCCGCTAAGGCGCTGCAAACCACACCTGTGAGAAATACCTTCATTCCAAGAGGAAGGTGACCGAGGTTATAGCGTAGAATGCAATATATAGCTCGAAAACCATCTTTCATTCCGATCTTCTTTCCCTCATCGTATGTACGACCGGAATAGGAAATACCCATCTCGAAAATTCGCACATTCTTACGAGCAACCTTAGCAACGATCTCCGGTTCAAACCCAAAACGGTTTTCCTGAATCTCGATATCTTGGAGGATCTCGCGTCTGAAAACTTTGTAACAAGTCTCCATATCGGTGAGATTGAGATCCGTCATCATATTGCTGAAGAAAGTCAGGAATTGGTTGCCAACAGAATGCCAAAAATAAAGCACCCGATGCGGTCCTCCAGTTAGGAAACGAGAACCCAAGGCAACATCCGCCTTATCATCTTGAAGCAACTGGATAAGTTTGCGCAAGTCGTGGGGATCGTACTCCAGGTCAGCATCCTGCACGGCGATACAGTCCCCAGTAGCTTTTTGAAACCCAGTTCGTAAGGCGGCACCCTTACCTTGGTTGATTTCATGATGAAGCGAGCGAACTTCTGAGAATTCCTTCTCTAACTGTCTGGCAATTTCTAGGCTCTTATCCGCAGAGCAGTCATCCACAATTAGGATTTCCAATTCAAGCGTATCATCTGCAATCTCCTGTACGCGCGCTACTGTATGGCGAAGAGTCTTTTCTTCGTTGTAGCAGGGGATGACGATAGAAGCTATGAACATATAGAGATCAGGGTGGGGAATCCCTAATCCTGCTCAAACTAAATTTTTACTAACCGACGCTCAGCCAGCCTTTGATGACTTCCTTGCCGAATTTGATGATTAACAAAGTCAAGACGACGGCACCAACACCTGCTAGGCTTCCAAGGCAGAGCACAAGGCCGTCATTCTGTGACAAGCCCATGCCAATTAGAAAGACCACCATAGCGGGGACAGTGTTTGTTCCCGGTATGGGCACCATCATACAAGCAGCCATCAACATGACCAAAAAAACCGGTAATAATTGACCAACCCTACCGGTAAACCATCGAAGGCGAGGTCTCACTAAAGCCTCAGTTTTAGAAAGGAATAAAATTCCAGCAGGTACCATCTTCTCCATAAAGCTTCGCTTGAAGGAGATACGCAAAACCCATTGGGGAAGCCACGGAGTCCGACGGCCAAAGAGAATTTGCATAGCGAGTAAGGCCAAAATAATTCCGAAAGGAATGCTGTAACCAGGTGCTGGCAAAGGTAGCGCACTTGGTAAAGAAAACATCATCAATAAAATCCCGAAGCCCTTTTCCCGGAAAGAATCGAAGAACTGGTTCATTGAAATGCGTTGCCCCTCAGCATTTTGTAGCAGCTCACGCAGTCCCTCAGCAAGGCTCTCCTCAGCAGGATCAGAAGGTTGGCTCATGGTTTTCATGAAGTTGTCACAAGGTCAGGCTTGAAAAATACATCCAATAAGGTAGGTTAAGAACAGACATCAAATCAAATCCTATATGTATGCCCTCCAATAGTCGCTAACCTTATGGTTGAAACTTTAACCTGCAAGAAAACAGGCCTTCTTGGTGGCTCCTTCGACCCCGTACACACGGGACACTTGCTGATTGCTCGCGACGCAATGGAAGAACTCGATCTGGAAGAAATCTTTTTTATCCCTGCCGCTCAGGCACCATTGAGAGTTAACTCACCACAAGCCTCTGCCCTACACCGCAAGGCTATGCTTGTGGCTGCCATCGGAGAGGAACCTAACTATCATTTGCTAGATTTTGAGTTAGAAACAGGGGGTACTAGCTACACAATTGACACTGCACGAGCCCTTACCGAAAAGCATCCGAATCGGCGCTTTTTCTGGATTCTCGGTGAAGACCAATTAAGCCAGCTTAGCCAATGGAAGAATATCGACGAGCTATGCAAACTCATAGAGTTTGTTGCTCTAGATCGCCCTGGACATACTGTTTACGAAAAACCTTCGATCCCCGGTCTGCGCTGCCATCGTCTATGCGGACACATATTTTCAATAAGCTCATCTGAAATCCGAGAGCGCCTAAAAAACCAACAATCTGTTCGGGAGTTTCTCCCTGAAAAAGTCCACCAATACATCGTAGAAAAAGAAATCTACAAAAACTGATGCCAACCCTTCAAACCCATCCAAAAACCAGCCCCGAAGAAGTCCTTCAGCATCTAAGCACCTGTTGTCGTGCTCTTGAGGACAAAAAAGCTGAGGATCTCACGGTACTTGATATGCGAGGAACTTTTGACGTTACGGACTACTTCTTGTTGGCAACCGGGACTTCAGAACCCCACCTGCGAGCCCTTTTCAAAGAAATGGATTCCGTACTCTCTAAATTTGGATACCAAATTCCCTCAAAAATCAAAGACCACTACTCGGGATGGGTAGTTGTTGATGCAATTGACTTCGTTATCCATCTGTTCTCACCAGAGCAGCGTGAGTTCTACAACTTAGAGCGTCTCTGGAAGGATTGCCCGAAGTTAAGTGTTTAACCTCGACTATTGTTTGCTCTGCTTAAGCTCCGCCTTCATTGGAAGGCTGAAGGTAAATCCAGAATCCTGTATAGCCTCAGCAACACAAGCAACTGCCTGTGTTGCAACATCCTCAGGAGTGCAACTCGTGCGGATTGCGATTTGCTGAAGCAATTCTAAAGTCTTCGGACGGCAACGCACATCGCACTCTTCAGTTCGCTCAGCGTCGCGCAAGAAAGCCTCTAATTCCAAGTCAGAAGCAACATTAGAACCCTTGGACAGAGATCGATCTGATTTAGCGAGTAAAACGGCTTTCACGGCGTCCTTGTGACGAATCTGAGGTGAAGATTGATTCTTAGTAACCTGCTTTTGTTTCGTTGGCGTTTTTTGATTTTGAACAGTTGTCCTTGGGGCAGCAGTTGTCCTAGGCTGAATCTGAGCAGGCTTGGCAGCGGGAACGGACGCAGATGCCGGTTGCTTGACGGGAGCAGATGGTTGGTCAATTTTCTGCTTTGGCTGCAGTTTTGGTTCAGGTGCAGGCAAGGACGTCTGGTTCTCCGCAGCAGGCTTTGGCTCAGAAGCAGCAGGCTTTGATTCTGCAACTACTTGCTTCGGCTGAGGTTTGTATCGCGACTCACCCGGCTTAGGTATTCTGAAATCAGATGCACTTACGGACTCACTTGGGAAGACAGGTGACTTTCTAGCGTCAGTAGACGGCGATTGAACGATTCGCTCCAAGACTTGGCCAATATTTGGAGTTGATCTACTTTGTAAGCCACTTTCTTTTGCCTCAATTGTCTCCATGGGTGATAATTCTTAAAGTGGGTTCGTCACCTAAGTAAAGATACAAGTTCAAAAAAAGTTTTGTGGACATACTTGGAGTAGGATAATCATTGATGTTTATTATCTGAAAAATGTTTTATGATGAAGTCAAAATCTCGGCCAAGGCGGGTGACGGCGGCGATGGAATCGTCAGCTTCCGACGAGAAAAATACGTACCAAAGGGCGGACCGAATGGAGGAGACGGAGGCTGTGGAGGAAATGTAATCCTTGAAGGCGATCGTAACGTTGGCGATCTCCGAAACTTTCACTTTAAACCTCAATGGAAGGCCCGAAACGGCCAACCCGGCATGGGAAGAGATAAGCATGGGCGCAATGCCGAAAACCTTATCATGAAGGTTCCTCTAGGAACGGTGGTCATCGATCAAGCAAGCCAAAAGCCGATCATAGAAATTCTCGAGCACGAGCAAGAGTTTGTATTACTAGAAGGAGGAAGGGGTGGACTCGGAAACCGCCACTTCAAGTCCTCTACCAATCGAGTGCCTCGTCAGTGCACGCCCGGGAAACCAGGTGAAGAAGGTGAGTTCAAGTTTGTACTAAAAAGCATAGCTGATGTAGGATTGGTTGGATTCCCAAATGCCGGCAAGTCCAGCCTAACGCGGCAGTTTACCAACGCACGCCCGCGCATAGCGCCCTACCCTTTCACCACACTGAACCCCTCGGTCGGGATCGTCGAATACGGGGATGGCGACTACCGAACTGTACTCCTAGCTGACATTCCTGGCTTGATCGAAGGGGCTAGTGACAACCGAGGCTTAGGACACCGATTCCTCCGACACATTGAACGCTGTAAGAAATTGATCCTGATACTTGATATGGGTGGAGTCGATGAACGTGACCCAGTCGATGACTATCAACAGCTACTATCCGAACTGGAGCGATACGACCCAGCATTCCTCGAACGCCCCCGGCTACTCGCGGCTAACAAGATGGATCTGCCCAAAGCCTCCGCGAACCTCAAGCGTCTGCGTAAAATTACTAAAGATGAGATCCTTCCCCTTTCATGCGAAACTGGCGAAGGCCTTGAAGAGCTTAAAGAACAACTGTAGAAATTAAGGACTTGGGAAATAAACTATTTCTCACCGAGGTAAACGCCGCCACCTAAAAGAGTCTCCCCGTCGTAGATGGCCATAACCTGGCCGGGAGCCAATGCACGCTGAGTTTCATCAAAAAGCACAGTAGTTTGACCTTCAGCCTCAGGCACTAACTCCACCGGAGTTGAAAGATCCCGGTAGCGAGGTTTCGCTAGAAATCGTTCCCGACCAGTAATTTGTCGATTGATGAAACTCAATGGCCCCAATAGAGCACGACGTACGTAGATAGAGGCATCAGGATCATCAAACGCAACGAACAACTGATTTTTCTCTGCATCCTTGCGAACAACTACATATGCTTTGTTATCGGTGTTCGAAGGCACTCCAATACCTTTGCGCTGACCGATAGTGTAGTGATGTAAACCTCGGTGCTCTCCGACAATGTGACCTGCGTGATTGATGATTTCGCCGGGATTGTCAGGAATTCGAGCTCTAAGGAATTCATTAATGTCAACCTTACCAAGGAAGCAGATCCCCTGACTGTCCTTTTTATCAGCGATAGCAAAACCCACTTTTCTTGCGATATTTCGGACTTCGGGCTTGGCGATTTCACCTATGGGGAAGAGGGCTCGGCGTACCTGTTCCTGTCGAAGTAGCGCAAGAAAGTAGGATTGATCTTTGTTTTTGTCCGCTCCCTCGATGATGTCATGCGTACCGTCAGAGTTCTCTCGCTTGCGACAGTAGTGGCCAGTGGCCAAAGCCTCAAAACCTGATTCAACCGCGATATCGAGAAATGCGCCGAACTTGACTTCCAGATTACAGTGCACGTCAGGATTGGGGGTGATACCACTCTCATAACCGCTCACCAAATAGTCCACCACCTTCTCTCGATAGTGATCGACCAAGTTAACCACCCGGAATGGCACGCCAACTGAATTTGCGACTCCACGAGCATCCTCAATCTCCTGACCTGCTGGGCAATCTCCAAAAAAATTTTCCTCATGCTGCCAAGTGCGGATGTAGGCACCTTCCAATTCAACATCATCCCGATTCGCAAGTAGATGTACTGCAACAGAACTGTCGACGCCTCCTGACATGGCTGCCATTACACGTGTCATAATTTTAAAATTCGTTTAAGCTTGAAGGGTGGATTATGATCCCCTCTGTCTAACGAACCCATGCCAGCACCCAAGCGGAAAATCCACAAAGCTCTTTGGGGAACTAAAGACTCGATACAATTACTTTTGTCCGAACCATGGACCAGTCCCAATCTTCCTAGAATCGAACTCAACGGTCAGGCAGTTGATCTCCAAGTTGCGAGTCCAGAGGAGGCAGCAAAATTCACTGGATACTTTTTAGACAATGAAGAGGTAGTTTTTGTTTTGCACGCCCAGCGCTATCCACGAACGGATATCAAGAATGCCACCACATTTGTCGCAGGTGCTTTCAACAATTGGCAGGCCGCATTGGGTGATTCAAAGTGGAAGCTTAAACCAATAGATTTGGAAAGCTGGCATTTGCGTCTACCTTTGAACCTCTTCGATAGGAACAAACCAAACAGCTTTAAATTTATTACTATCATAATGCTTATT
>CAJWWL010000208.1 GCA_913048125.1 uncultured Opitutia bacterium
GCTAAATCAATAAGTTGCGTGCTTCCACCTTGCACCCTATCCAGCGAGTCATTTGCGATGTACCTATGAATTCAACAACAGTCCTACCCAAGATCATCTTTCTACTCGAACGACCCCGCCCAATGAGAGAAAAAAGCTATTTGGAACGCTATACCGGTAAAAATCGACATCCTGAGAAAACGCAACCAAAGATAAATTCCACCTCTGTTCCAGCCACTCGAAGGTCTCGCGAGTTCATTCTCATTCTTTCCAAAATGTGCTCATCACTTTTCGGCAATGCGAAAGGTTAATGGGTCACGTCAATTGAGGTAGCCGGATTAAGGTCTTCAATCGGATCGGTCATCAATCCCGCGGGAAACTCGACACGCAACGGCTTCGCGGTCGTATCGAGACAGAGTTCATGGTTGTTATCACTATCACGCAGGTCAGCTACAGCGAAGGGCACAATCATGTTCAACTCTTCTGCGTCGCCTTCAACGAAGACCTTGTAAGCTAGGCGTTCTACATGATCAATTTCATCACCGCCTGGCTTCGTAATGCCTCCCGTCCAGACAACACGAACCACTTGTTGCGTAGCCTCCGGGCAGCCATCGCCGGGAGCACCGAATCTCAGTCCCGTCGATTGCTCCTTACCTAGGTCCCACTGACTTTCAGGCACGACCTCCGCGTAAATGAGAGAGGGACCTTCCTCCAGTGCTATCACTGTAGAGCTGCTATTACGGAAGTTGAGAGACCCGTCAATCGAAAGCAGGTTACCGACTATGTCTACCTGCACCGGTTGATTCTCGGCTGAGCCGTATTCGCCAATCAGCAAGATCGTGCGCAACTCACCTTCATCTAGCGCGGGCATGGGCGTCACACACACAAGACTACCTGTGCTGCCGTCAGCCCTTATAATCCTGAAATCCCCGGGCTGCAAGGTGCTAATGTCGAGTTGATGAGAAAACACCAGCGGCATACCGTCGCCGCCTGCGGCACCTTCGCAAATACGACGGTTAGCCAACGGGGGGAAGGCATTATCCGCTCCGAAGAACGCCGACAGTGGCATAACGCCACTATCCGGGACCTCCGCACTGGGTGGCACGTTGGTCTGGGTGGTATCAGCCTGTTCGTACTTCGCATTTTCAGCGGCATCCAAATAGGCACTTTCGAACAAGAATACTAGCAACACAGGAAAGAAAAGTTTCATATTTATTACCACTCCTTCTTACAAGAAGCTTTAGACTATGGAAACTATAACCTCTCAGCACATCAAAGGAGCGACAGTAGTATTCGTCGACCGCTGATTTTGGGTCAGCTGAAATTATCTTAAGGTTTCAAACTATTCAGTTTACTTGGATTGAATGGCATACCTACCGCTCGCCTTATCCTTTATTTTATAATTAGCCAGCCTACATTCTCAAAGCTTGAGTAGCCACAATGAAAATAAAATATTTCGTTGCTATAGCATCGGTCTTTACGAACATATACGCGCTTGAACCGGGCGACGTAACCTATGATGGCTCGGTCCTTACTGTCCCTTACGTGCGGGTTGGTGACATCGCGTATGAACTTAAATTAGCGCCCACGTCCGACTCAACGCTCAGCCAAGTAGACTGCCAGATTCTCTGCCTTAAGTTGCTGTCTGCTGGGGAGAGCAGTTTAACCAACGCAAGAAACCCAGCAACTTTTGACGGCACCACACTTAGCACACCTAGAGTCATTCTCGATAGCCAGATCATGAGCGGCCAATTCACCTACCTTGCAGAGTATGCTCCGGATGTATATTTCTCTGTTGCAGCAGCTTCTGAGGCCCCAATTTATAGTTTAACGGATCGCCAGAATTGGACCTCAGACCAGCTGGAAGCAAGATTTAGCTTTTGCCATGAAAGCTCTTACCGCTGGGACACGCCTTTCCCCTTTGGAGACTTCAACAACGATGGTTACGAAGACATTTTCGTTCCAATTACCTGTTACCAAGGCGAAATTCCTGACAATGGTGGAGATAACGATGTCCCAATTAAGTCTGGTTGGTTTTTACTCTGTAGTGATGAGTTTGGTGGTTACTCTGACTGCTCAAAAGCGCTCTTTGGTGAAGAGTTTATAGACACATCGAAAGATGGAGGAAAAGGAGGGGCCCCGTACCATCACAATACGGAGGAGCCGAAAGATTTAAATGGAGATGGTTACCTAGATTTTCTCCTTACTCTCAATCGAGATGACGGCGTTGGAAGGGAGAAATTTGACCCCTACTCTTCAGAGGGTTTTCAAAAAATCGTCAACCAATGTTTCGAGGGGGATACAGCAGCAGCCGAGGCGTACCAAAAAGATGGGCTGGGTAATTGCGCATATTTTTCCGAACAATATGTATTTTTAAGTAATGGTGATGGGACCTATTCAAACGTCAAAGTTCCTTGGGCGCCGACTTGGACGCACTCACTACGATCCTTGCCCAATGAGCTAGGCGGTTACGACATTATTTCCGTTGGATACGATATCGCGAAAGTAGCAAGGATTGACGGAAACACGGTGACAGATATCACCAATACCTATAAATCATTTGAAAATTACGATGACGCGACGCAAATCGTCCCTTACGTGGGAGGGTACTTTGAGTTTGATAGTGTCGGATACTGGATTACTTCAGGTGTTAAACAGCAATTCATCAGCAATATCGCAGAATACGCAGATTTTGACATCAACACTGGGTTCTACAATACGGTCGCTGGGATTACGCTCTGGAAGTGGAACCCTGGTCAAGGATTCGAATTGAGCGATTATTACATCCCCTCCGTCTCAGACTACTTTAACTATACAGACGAAAGCGGGAACCAGGCGACCGGTGTGTACCAAAAGGACATTCCTCAATTTGGAAACGGCCGCTACCACTTTTTTAAACAGGCAGTTCTTGACCCCAGCGAAGGTCCAATACTTGTCGTTCAGAGTGAAACTAGTGGGTTTCTAGAGAATTATCGGAGAACTGTCCCGGCCGATTTCACAGTGTCTCCAAGCTCATCGGACGCATACGAAGATAACACTCTGTATCCACTCACACCCGTTGAAGGGTTTATCATTACCGATGGGAAAATTACTAAGAGAGATAAGTCTGTTGTCGAAGGCGACGTTTTGTTTAACAGCAGCGGCATGCACTTCAGGGATTTTGATAGCGATGGGTTTGATGACCTAGTGACGATAACTGGAATGCAAGTTAAAGGCGGCGCATATATCAACGACGGAGAGGGTGTTTTGCAAAGAATCGACACGACTCAGGTCTTACCGCAACTACCTCAAGATTCAAGCGCTTATGCCTACGTTTTCTGGCCGCTGAGAAATAATAACACTTTAGACGTGATCTACATGGCACTCGGCGCGACTTACAGAAAATCGTATTGGAATATTGAGGAAGATGGCATTTTTAGAGCAGGAGATGTTGGTGTAATTCGATCGAACTACGAAGCATCTAAATTACCGGTAAAGACGGTCGATGCGTCTGTTAACGATTTTAGAGAATGTGCAAAAGCACCCACTTGGTCTTGGTCCTGCCCTTATTGACAGTTACTCAAAGGGCCATTCTTTATCGGGATTCAATTTTCTCTTCATCCGCACACCAAGATGTTTTAGTGAGATATAGTTAATTGTCTGAGGGGACTAATAATTGGCGCGTTTCAGGCTCGAGGTCTGCGAGACCACCAATATTTTTATAATTAGCGTAGTGTGTTCCACTGGCACCAACTATAGTCCGAATCGATAACGAAGTTTAAGCGCAAAAGAGTCAACCACTTTACTATGCCACGACTCTTGAAACATATCCGAAAATGAAGACATGACCTCTGGAGGCAGATTCGAGCCTCTGGTGTAAACGAAGAATAGGTCAGAAAGTGGTGCAATTTGCCATCGATAACGAGCTTGGAATGTCAGCCGGCTGATTTTAAAATCGCTGGAGCCTGGGTGCCCTTCCAAAGCATTTTGCAAGGGAGCAAGTCGTTCAGCATCTACCGCCCAATACCTATCTTCAAAGGCCTTCAAAGAGTTCCACTGCATTGTGAGACTGACTTGTTGCCTTGGAGTGATAAAGTAGTTTGATATTAATTTAGGAGCCCATTGATGGGCCTCAAAACTCGTATACTTTCCATCTCCTTGATAGACCAATAGCGCTTCCGTGTCAGTGTAATTTAAGCCCAGATCAAATGAGAAACGGTCGCTCGGCCTCCAAACTATTCCAGCGCCCGTCGTAATGGTTTGAGGGCCTAGGTCTTCCCCTTTGTATGCAAAGTTGAAAGACCACGCTAACAAATTTGCTGGATTAGAAGAAAAGCTCGATCTCACTAACGGACGTTCAGGTATCTCCCACTTACCTGAGCCTCTTCCCAAGCGATCGTCAACTCTTTTCGGCAAATAGCCCAATGTAAAGTCGAATTTATTGTTATTGAGAAAACTCCATGCTCTTCCAAAAAATCTACCATTTCGCACCGGGTCCCCATCTGTATTATATTGATTAAACAACCTTATCGTCGTCGTTCGAGAACGTATTCCTGGGATATCTGACTCTGTCATAGTTAGGCTGTAATCTAGGTTCATTTGAGAGTTTCTTACCAAAAACCCCAACCCATTCATATCGAAAGCATCGTCAATATAAGTCGCTCTTACCTCATGCTGAGTGCCCTGCGTCGGTGCATACCTTAAGTCGCCTAGGAAACCTTTTCCGGTCATATCGTTTGAATCACTAAACATTAGTTGACCGTCCAAAGTCCAGCGTTGGTCTGAGGAAAAATAGTGCGCATCAATCGCGTTTACAGATGCATTCGCTTGAGGATGAGCAACATCTGTGCCCATCCAGCCAATTGAACGCCTGGAGCCATCACTAGTTTTTTCGTATAGGAGCCGTCCTACAGAGAAATCTCGACCGATTCCCTGTAAGTTGACGATAGAACCGTCGACCAGTGTTCCTTGTATTGCAGGGTCATCTTCTGACGCTAGCAGCAGCCCGTAGCGGAGATTATTGGTTTGGCCGACAAACTTCACCGAGCCCAAAAGGTCTGTAGGTTGGCTCAAATCAGTGGCTCTAACATCAACGTCATCTGGAATCGAGATTCTAGGAGACCCACCAATCCTTCTGGTGTTTAAGAGTGCGATTGGCCCTCCAGGAATAGGATTGTTGTTTATTGCCGCTCGCGGGCTTGTGACAAAAATTTCTTGACCTTCTTGGAAAAATACCCGCCTTTCAGGGAAGAAAACCTCGAACGCCGTTAGGTTTACAACAACATCGTCGGATTCCACTGTTCCAAAATCTGGATTAAACGTTCCAGATAGTAGGGTGTTAGTCGTTGGTCGCCAGTAAATATCTGCACCCACTTGGGCTTGATCCGAATTTCGTATTTGATCAGAAACAGCCGAAAAAAAAGGAAAGATAGTCAATTGTCGGCGAGGCTCGATACCCTCGACGGTATATTTCCTGAAGCCACTTAAAAATAAGTTCCTCGTCATTGGAAGAGGAGGTGAACCCCATCGCTCACCAAGTTTTGTAAGCTCTCTTATGAACGCGACTCCGAGCTGCCGTGTTTCATCTGACTTTGGAAGTGGCATCATCGACCACGGGGCGAAAAATTCAGCACTCCAACCATCTTCTACGACCTGGGTTCGACCATCCCAAGCACCATCCCACTGTAAATTCACTTGCCTTTCCGGAAGTATTGACCCATCCCCCATACCATCACCAAGGCTTAATCCCATTCCATACCCGTATCTCCCTTCTCCTGAGGCATCAATAAACACCCGAATTGCATCAACGATGCTCGCGAACGGCGAAGTATCTCTGTTTGTGTATCTAGAAACTAATGTGTCAGCTGGCTGATGATTAAGAATGCCAAAATAAAGACCTCTCTCCGTGGCAAAAAACCTGATCTCAGTTTCATATGGGACCTCTTCGAGTGTATCAGGATCAATTTTTCGCATTCCATCAAACGACGGGATACGCTGCCAAATGTTTTCGTCCAGAAATCCATCTATGACAACATTTGCACTCTGCTCTGGTATTCTTTGAATCTCCGGCACATCGCTAGATTCGACTGCCATCGCGAAAGTCATGCTGGTCGCAAAAATAGTAGGGAGGAGGCAGAGCTGAAATTTAGGGCGTTTTGGATACACTATTGTTCATTTCTAAGGAAGGAACAAGATCTGCGGGAGTGGCAATAATCTCTAGAGTCAAAAGAATGTAATTCATACCCAATATTCATAATTTAGTCATTTAAATTTGAGATCAGTGCCACAACAAATCGTCTTGGGCGCCGTATTTGTGAAAGCTCTATCTTTCCCGGGAAATCAACCCCATGACCTTCTTCTCCGCTGAACTGCGGATACGTC
>CAJWWL010000209.1 GCA_913048125.1 uncultured Opitutia bacterium
AAGACCAAGGGTGTCCGCTGAATTCGCAAAAGCCGTTCAGTACCTTCTAGGTTTTAGAAATTCGAGGCAACAGATCCTATTGGTTTGATCAATGCGTAAACTCCTTAAAGGTTATCTTACAGGCAAACGCCATGCAACTCATTCTAAAATGAATAAACAACTCCTCTTTTGGTTCTTCGGCTTAGCAGGTATTCATCTTGTCCAAGCCCAAAAGCCTAATGTGCTATTTGTCATCTCCGACGATCTTAATTATGCGGTGAGTGGACTTGGGCACCCGGAGTGCAAGACCCCCAATCTTGACCATTTTGCCAAGTCTGGAGTTAGCTTCACAGAGGCTTATTGCCAGTTTCCTTTTTGCGGACCATCCCGAGCTTCAATCATGACTGGGCAGTATCCAACCGTGAATGGCGTGATGAGTAACGGTGGCAAAGTTGACCCCGAACGAATAACCCTGCCCAGACACTTCGCTAACCACGGCTACTGGTCTGCAAGGGTCAGTAAAATCTACCACATGGGGATCCCAGTGGATATCGTGCAAGGCACATCCGGACGAGACCATGCTGCGTCCTGGGAAGAGGCTCACAATATCCGAGCGATGGAAACCATGACACCCGGCAAACTGGCCAACTATACCCAGCCAGAAGCGGGAAAGCACTACCCCAATGAAAGAGCAAACTGGTCTACTGCCAAAGCTGCGAAAAAGCCCTACCAGATGCATCCTTCTATCCGCGGTGACTACGCAGTTGTTGAAGTCCCTGACAACGACAGTAATCTGCTGGCGGACACCATGGCTGTCGACAAGGCTTTGGGTCTGTTGAAGAAAAGGAAGAGCAAAGGAAATGAGGATCCTTTCTTCCTCGCCGTCGGATTGGTGCGTCCACACTTTCCATTTGTTTCTACGGAAGGAAGCCTAAAGCCATATCATTCTCGTAGCATGATCTATCCAGAATTCCCGACTGACGATCATGAAGATATGCCAGCGGGAGCCATTGGACGTACTATGGAATTCAAAAAATCTGTGGTAAAGGAACTTAGACGAGGCTATTACGGAGCAGTCACATACATGGACCAACAGTTTGGCCGACTAATGGCTGGTCTCGATAAACTTGAACTGCGCAAGAATACCATTGTTGTCTTCGTTTCTGATCACGGATACTTACTGGGTGAACACAAGATGTGGAAGAAAGGCATTCTTTGGAATGAAGCCATCCACGTCCCACTCATCATTTCGGCCCCAGGAAAAAGAAAAGGTGTGCGCACAAACCATATTGTCGAACTGGTTGACCTCTACCCTACCTTGACCGAACTTGCAGGTCTACCTCTTGAACCCAACGCACAAGGTCAAAGTCTCGTCCCCTTGCTGGAGGATCCTGAAGCCGAATTAGCCCGTAAAGATGCTTGGATTACTGTCGCTAAGGGCTATGCTCTGAGATCAGAAAAATGGGCTTTCATGTGGTATCCAACCTCCAAACGCAACAAGCGCGAAGGTTTCATGCTTTACGACATGGAGAAAGACCCACAGCAGTTCACCAATCTTTCGGAAAAAGCAGAATATGCTGCCATCAAAGCAAAGCTGTTTCAGAGATTGCGTAACCGGGTAAGAGATAAAAAGAATAATAATGGACTACCAGTAAGTAAATAATACTCTTAGAGTCCCAAAGAAAACAAACAGCAAACAAAGGAGCTAAAATGGACGCTTTCGACTTTTTTTTTCCAGAAGTATCAGAAGCCGCGCAACTTAGGCGGATAGCAGACGGCATGAACAGGAACCAGAGGCAAAACTCTGGAAACACCAGACGTGCGATGAGTAAGGTGAAAGGTTTGGAAGACCAAATAGATGATCTAAGAAATCAGGTTCAGTTCTTAAATGCATTCTCGATGTGCCTTTTGAAGATAATGATCGAGAAAGAGATGACTGAGATCGGTGACATAGCGGAATTAGTTAAGTCCATCGACAGAATGGACGGCAAGGAAGATGGAGGTCTAGACAGTAACGTACTCAGAGGGTTGCTTGGTATATTTACGGCCAAGGAGGAAGATATCGAGAAGGTTGACGAGAAGATTGACGAGAAAGTTAAAAAGAAAATTTGGCGGAACAGGAAAAGTTTGTGATTTTCAAAACGTTAGTCGTCCGAGATTTTTACTTCCTCCACTAGGAATTTCTGTACAAGTGCACATTAACAAATCCGTGTTCAAAACAGTTTCGGATATTTCTGGTTTAGTCTTTTCGTTTTTAACCGTAACCAATCCGCACTCAGAGCTATTCTCTAGGTGGAATCATTGAATCTTTTTCTAATGAGAAGTCTTAAGTATTTTTCTGTTATTGCCCTGTTAACTCTATTTGCTCCATCAAACTACGGAGAAGAAAACCCCAAGAAGAAAAAAAGGAACAAAGCCCCCAATTCCGTCCAAGCGGCTCGCCTACCTAAATGGCCGGATCCGAATCTAAAGGTCTTACTTCCACCCTTGGGAAACAAGCCGCAGATTGTCCCAGCGACACAGCTCTGGCTCCAACGCGACTGGGTTAAATCAGGCGCTAACTTGATTGATCAAGCCGTAGCCAAGGGTCTTGCCTTGAAGAAGATCAATCACAATCCACAGGCAAGCGACGAGGTCTTTGTGCGGCGGATCTATCTGGACGCAATTGGGCGCATACCCTCCATTACCGAGAGCCGAGCATTCCTCTCAAGCAAGGATACAGACAAACGTGAAAAGCTCATCGACTCGCTTATGGTATCAGATGGATATCGTTCACACCAATTTAATTGGTTGGCTGACATGCTCAGGCATAAGTCCTCAATCAAACGAGGACAATTTCATAACTATGAGCGATGGCTCAAAGACCAGATTGCCCTCAACCGGAAATGGGATGGACTGGTCTCTGACTTACTGACTGCAGAAGGCACGCTCGCGTCTAATGGACCGACCGGTTACCTCCTCCGCGATCCTGCCATGCCTCTTGATAATCTTTCCAATACCCTGACGATCTTCCTAGGTGCTAATGTTTCCTGTGCACAATGCCATGACCATCCACTCGCTGAGTGGACTCAAAAGGAATTTTACCAGATGGCCTCCTTTTTTGGATCAACCTACGTCAGTAGTCGAGATCCTCGCAAGATTGCAAAAGGTGTACTTGCTGACGCTGGGCCGGAAAAAAACTCTCTCGTATCAGTGGTCGCCCAGAGCATGAATGCAGTTCATTCTCTGCCTACGCAGAAGTTAGCCTATCCAGAAGATTACGCCTACGATGATGCAAAACCAGGCGCGCTCGTTCAACCTGGACTCATCCAGTGGGAAAACGAACCTCCCAACCAGTCTTACAATGTAGACCTGCAGGATATAAACAAACTCAGGCATTCATTTGCCGCCTGGTTGACTCATCCTGAAAACCCTCGCTTTTCGATGACCATTGCCAACCGGCTCTGGAAGAAAGCCTTTGGTATTGCCGTTCAGGAACCAGTAGAAGACCTAGACGATCTCTCTCTCGCCTCCAACCCGCAGTTGCTCAAAGAACTGGGGCGAATTATGGTCTTATTGAAATTCGACTTACGTGAGTTCCAGCGAGTCATCTACTACAGTCGTGCTTATCAAGCGCAGACAAACGTGACCCCCAACATAGGGGACATCGACGCATATCCTTTTCATGGTCCTGTCTTGCGGAGAATGACTGCAGAGCAAGCCTGGGACTCGATCCTCACCTTAGTGATTGGCCCCGACATAGACTCAACGAAAGTGGATCGATCGCACAGGGTTACCCGATTCGACATTCCTTACGACAGGATGACAATTCCAGCCCTCAAAGAGGCAGTTAATCTCATGGGTAAAGAAGGATACATTAAGAACGCAAAGATTAGAAAAGACTTTCCTGAGTCGGATCTTGCAAGTGGTCCAAAACCTCCTCACCACCACAAGGGACACCTCCTTCGGGCTTCCGAAATGATACAACCCTCACGGGACTCTCATTTCCTGAGAATGTTTGGCCAGTCCTCTCGCACACTAGTCGATGATGGCAGCCTAGAGGGCAGCATTCCCCAGACACTGATGCTCATGAACGGAAACTTCCAAGGACTGATGGCTGGTAGAGGTTCAGCACTAATGAATGTAGTAGAAAGTAAATCTAGCTTACCGGAAAAGATCGAGGAACTGTATATGGGCTTCTACAGCCGTAAACCTACAGCCCTCGAGTCGGCTAGAATCCAACAAGCCTTGAGAGGACGCATTTCGGTAGAGAACTTAACCTGGGTGCTATTCAACACGCCAGAATTCATGTTTATCCAATAGTTACGAATCCAACTACAATAGCCCATATATCATGGATACCCGTCGCCAATTTATCGAACGCTGTGCCCAGACTGCATTCGGACTTTCAGTACTTCCCAATTTTACCCAAGCGGAAAAAGGTAAGAATGGTTTCGGTAGTGCCGAACGTATCATCTTCATAAACGTAGCTGGTGGCATGAGTCACATCGATACCTTCGACCCAAAGGAAGGTCCATCAAAAGGTCCTGGCGAAACCATTCGCACGAAAGCAGACTTTGAAGTTACCAATTACTTGGAAAATACCGCCAGAGTCGCAGATCAGATAGCAGTCATTCGTACAATGACCGCCAAAATTGGAGTCCACGGACCAGCACAGTATTTCATGCGAACTGCCTTTGCTCAACGAGCCACGATCAAGCATCCTAACCTCGGCGCTTGGGCACAACACTATCTAGGATCCAGCCATAAAACCCTACCCTCCTCAGCCTGTATCAATGATGGACCTAGGTATGGTAATGGATTTTTTCCGCCTTCATTCAGTCCAATTCCCATTCTCAATCCTGAATCAGGGCTTCAGAACATAGACGGTAAGGGAGGTTCCACTAATTCAATCACCAAGAATCTGGGACTTGCTCAAGAGCTTAGTGCTGGGTTCATGAAACGCTTTCCTGATTCTAACATTGGCGCCTATCAACAATTTTACGACCACTCACTACGTCTGCTTCGCAGTGAGGATTTGTCAGCCTTTGACATCTCCAAGGAATCCAAATCGATGCGCGAGAACTATGGTGAAGGCAAAGTAGGGCAGGGTCTTCTTTTAGCCCGACGATTGGTGGAAGGTGGCATTCGTTTCGTTGAAGTCACAGCGGAAGGTTGGGATATGCACAACAACCTCGAAGGCGATATGGAAGAGGTTGCTCCTCCTTTCGACCGTGCTTATGCGGCCTTAATCGAAGACTTGAAGCAACGTGGAATGCTCGACACAACCCTAGTGGTTCTTGCTACCGAGTTCGGCCGAAAACCTAGCTACAACGGAGGCGGTCGGGGGCACTACCCTGTTTGCTTCTCATGCGCCCTTGCAGGTGCCGGCATCAAGCGAGGCTACGTTCATGGGGAGACTGACAAACTCGGTGCCCACCCAGACAAGGCAGTCAGTATTGGAGAACTCCATGCTACGATCGGCCACGCCGCTGGGTTACCCATGGAAAAGCCAGCACACACTGCAACTGGACGCCCGTTTCATGTGGGAGGCAAGTACAAGAATCCTATCATGGACTTGTTTGCCTAAATTCTTACATTCTGGCTCCACCCAAAAAATAACTGATCAAATTCAGTTTTTTGGGCACAAAATAGGTTTCCATAGAAATAGCAGAGACCGAGGGGCCTCCAATTGAAGTCACATATCTACAACCAAACTACATAAACATGCGCTTCCTAGTAATACTCTTGCTTCTACCCTGCTTCACGCTAGCCAAACCCAACGTTGTTCTCATATACATCGACGACCTTGGATACGGTGAACTCGGATGCTATGGAGGAAAAGACATTCCAACTCCACATGTTGATCGTCTGGCGAAGGAAGGTGTTCGCTTTACCGCCTCACACATAACCAATCCCCCATGTTGCCCAAGCCGCTGTGCCCTAATCATGGGGCAATACGGCCAACGTTTCGGCAAGTACGGAATGTCTAGAGGACTCCCTATTCCTGAGGATCGCCCCACCTTAGCAAAATTCATGACAGACAATGGATACGTAACAGGCCAAATTGGAAAGTGGGATATCGGATCTAAAATTCAGGGACCCCTGGAGGTTGGCTTTACCGAGGTCGCACAAAAGCCACCGAAGAAGAAAGGCTCAAAATACTTGTGTACCAATGAGCAGGGCAAGACACAGTGGCTTACAGATTACGACGGCGACAACATGGTTAAATTCATCGAACGTAATAATGCAAAAAGTTTACCGATTTACTTTTTGGGCCACTCCTTTGGAACTCTTGGATACTTAAACAATTATTTAGAAAACGGCACCA
>CAJWWL010000210.1 GCA_913048125.1 uncultured Opitutia bacterium
GGGCAGCCACTCACGTAAACATCAACCGGTACAATTCGGTCAACACCCTGAAGTACGGCATAGGATCTGTACATGCCTCCTGATGAAGCGCATGCTCCCATAGCGACTACCCATTTTGGATCAGGCATTTGATCGTAGATTCGCCTCACCACCTCTGCCATTTTGTACGTGACGGTTCCTGCAACAATCATGCAGTCTGCTTGACGAGGAGAGAACCGCATCACTTCCATTCCGAAGCGACTGATGTCAAACTTGGAAGCAGCTGAAGCCATCAATTCGATTGCGCAACACGCCAATCCCATTGGCATGGGCCAAACCGAATGCTTACGTATCCAGTTTATGACAGCGTCGGTTCGAGTAACTATTACCTCGCCCTCGACCTTGGAGTTGTAAGCTAGAGATTTAGGTTGGGTGGACATTTTTGGCAGGTTACGATAGAATCCCCGCTGCGTTGATCAAGCGACAAATCCTGTTAATCAAAATTTCGATAATTACTGCTTTATGGATTAAGGTATTTTTAAAATCTAGCTCGCTCGAGCTTTCCTCATTGACCCTCTGGTGAAAATATCCATTTAAATTCTCCACCATTCTTTATCGGAGAGGTGACAGAGTGGCCGATTGTGCAGCATTGGAAATGCTGTGTACCGGAAACGGTACCGAGGGTTCGAATCCCTCCCTCTCCGCCAGTCAACTACAAATTAGTGCCGTTCGAATTGATCTATTCCAATGAGCCGATTCACAATTTACCACAACCCGCGTTGTAGTAAAAGTCGCCAGACTTTAGCTTTATTGACTGAAAACGGCATCACACCTGAGATAATCGAGTACCTTAAGGCACCCCTTGATCAGGTCAAACTAAACGCAATCTGCGAAAAGCTTGAAAAAGAACCTCTTGAGTGGATGCGGACGAATGAAGTTCGTTTCAAAGAACTGGGACTCAGTAAAAACGACAAGCGTTCTCGTGATGAGTGGATGTCAATCCTCGCGGATAATCCGATTTTAATGGAGCGCCCAATCGTTGTCAGCGGTGATCAGGCGGTTTTGGGGCGTCCTCCGGAAAATGTTCTGGAACTGATAGGTTGCGCTGCAAAATCCAACTGAACAATCGCAGACCTACAACAGCTCCCAAAACTGGTCCAATCCAGTAAACCCAGTGATTTTCCCAGTGTTCTGCGGCAAATGCGCAACCCAGTTGTCGAGCGGGATTCATGGCTGCACCAGTCATTGGGGCAAAGATAAAAACTAAAGCGGCTACTGCAGCTCCAATCCCAAACCCATTCTTGTGAGGCTTTACAGGATGAAGAACCGTTGCGCATATGGAAAGGCAAAGCAGGCTAGTCGCGAAACCTTCAATTCCAATGCCTTGAGCTTTAGAAACTGATTCACTAAGTCTCGGTGTTCCATACAAGCACTGTCTAGCGAGTTCGGCAGGGAGGATTTGTTTGATTAACCAGCCCGCTGAGGCTGCTCCTGCTACTTGGACCATTACAAACACAAAAGCCTCGGTCATTTTAATCTTCCTAATACAGAGTAAACCAATCGTCACTGCCGGGTTTATTTGACCGCCTGAGGTACTCAGGGTGAATGTTACAATGATGGCTACTGGCAATCCATTTAAAAGTGCCTCGCCAAATAGAGCGTTCCCGCCGGCAGCCGTATTTGCCAGCGCTGCACATGAGACTGAGACCACAAGCAATAGCGTTCCGAAGAATTCACACAAAATGGCATTTAGCTTAGGCATTATTTGGACTTGTTATAATCAGTGTCCACCGCAGCCTAAGGTGCAATCTGGAAATTGTTACATTTGTGAACTGGTTTGATGTTGGTCCATCACCCGATGTTCTCCGCGTTTGATTTTGTGAGTTTGGCTTTCAGACGTGAGTAGATTAACACCTTGTGATCCGGTTTTTACGGATTGCTAATAGCGCCTTAGCGTCTCATCTTCATAACGAACTCCCACTATTATGAAACAATTGTTATTCTTTTTTGTTACACTGTTTCCAGTGCTTCCACTGATACCCCAAGATGGTTCAGTCAATTTGCTCCCACCTGATAAGCGTTCATCAAACTTTTTGGAGGTAGCGAAGAATCTTGATCTTGGCGGTTCAGTTTACGCTTTTGTGGATGTCGACGGTGATCTATCTCGCTTGATGAAGGAAGCTCGAGATTTGATAACAATCTTTAAGGACGACGTTCCTGAGAGCGTGCAACCGATACTCGGGAACCTAAACCTTGAAGGGATTCTGGACGTTTTGGGTTTGGGTGGAATTCAGGCATTTGGACTAAGTTCACACCAAGATGGCGAGGTCTTTCGCAACAAGACTTTCATCAAGCTTGAGGAGGGACCTCAGGGACTATTTCGCATAATGGGTGGAGAGCCTCATCCATTTGCCTCCTGGCAGTTGGCACCCGTGGGGACTGATCTTGTCTGGGAGCAGGACCTAAATCTGAAGGCAATCGAGCCGATGGTATTCGCAATCCTTAAACAAATCATGGGACCTCCAGGAGCAGACATCGCAGAGGGATTTCTAAAACAAAAGCCTGAAGGGCTAGACTTCACTTGGAAGGAGCTCATTGACAAGCTTGACACGCGAATTGTGGCTATTGGTCGCTTCGATCCAAACAATCGTATCTCTGTTCCCGTACCTAACCCAGGAGCCCTTCCGTATGATGCGGCTGACATCAACCTGGAGGGATTTGAAGAATCAACCATTGGTGCCAGTACCGAAGACGTCTTTTCTCCAGAGGAGGAGCCTCGAGAGATACGCCTGCCTGATGAGCCTAAAGATGAAACTGATGAGGTAGACCAGCACCGAATGATTAACGTGCCTATGGTTGATTTTTATGTCAGCTTTGAGAATCTAGGCTGGCTCGTAGATCAAGCCAGCAAAGAATTGGATACTATCCAAGAAATTGAAAAATTCAGTGTTAACGGCTGGCGAGGTTATGGATTTAGCGGCCAGATGCCTCCACAGGGGGAAGCCTACAAGCCGTATCTACTGCACGAGTTGAACACAGGGCGTCTTGTACTGGTCTCTCGCCCCGAGTTTATGAATGCTTGTTTGTCCAACACTGGTGGTATAAAGGAGGATGCTGACTTTCATGTCGCCGTTCGAGGACTTCCCAACCAAGGTAACGGCTTTACCTATTTCTCCTCTGAAGTTGTGGATCAGTTTGGCGGTTTAATAGCAGACCTAGCCGAAGGAGATGAGGAAGGGCAGAAAATGCTCCCTTGGGTATTGGGTGCTTTAGGACATTTCAAGAAACCTCAGGCAGCAGTTTACTCTAACCAGCAAGATGGAGTTCTTTTCGCCGCTAATCAGGCATTCACCCACAAGGGTAATCTTTTTATGGCTATGATGCCAAGCCCAGTAACTTTAGGTGCTATGTTTTTGACTATGGGCTTATCCCAAGAATTCAACATGAGTTCACTTACTACGGATGGACAGCCTGATCAGCAGGTGGCCATGGATAATCTCCGAGAGTTAGGAAATATTTATATTTCATATCTCCGTGAAAACAACGGTTCGCACATACCCGCAAGTGTAAGTGGTGTTCATGGTTGGGCAATGGAACTTGAAGATAAAGTAGGCTATGATGATGCATCGGTTTACCTTTTAGATGGTGACCTTGCTAAAGTAGAGCACGAGGGAGATATTGCTGAGTCTGTTCGGGATAAATCTTTTCCGGGAATGCCTTTCTCTATCTCATTGGTTGCTGGGCTTTCTTCAGATGCACCCGGGAGTACAACGCCTCTAGCCTGGACTCGTGGTCTGCAGCCAGATGGTTCATGGTCCTTCGATTCTCCATTCTACGGAGAGGGTGGCTTAATACTCTTTCTCGATGGTCATGTCGAGTTCCACGAAACTGTCGACGGTGCCCTCTTAAATTTTGAAACCAAGGAGCCAACCTCCGATATTGCAAAGGCTCTCCCGCAGGGTGCAAAAATCCTTGAATATGAAATGCAGGAACCAGCTCTTGAAATCCCAGAGTTCGAAGTCCCTGCTCATTTTTTAGAAGTCGCACCTATACCTACGGAAAACGTGCAGCAAAAACAAAAAGTCAAAATCATGCCAAAGAGGCGCATCTTGGAAGATGGAACTGAAATTAACACTACTCCCATTCTTGTACCTGAAATAGGCGTGCCTACGAAACCTGTTCCAGAACTCTCACCAGAGTCGACCTCAGATTCGGTGTCAGTAAGCGGTTCCGAGGGATCCCTCCCAGGATCCCCGGAGTGATAGCAGATTTTGAGTATAATTTCACCTCCACTGGTTCTCTCTCGCACAGCGACTAGTCATAGCTGTGGTTCCTCAGTTTACGAAGTGTATAAGCTTCCCATGTTCACATCAGCTTTCGCTCGTGTCACTTTGATTCAGAATATATGTATTTCTGCAGTCTGTTGCGGTGACACTGAACAAACAATAACGTAACCCCGGACTAGTAATTTCCTACAGTCTTGAGGAGATGGCGGCGATGACAGCGTCCAGTGCCTGTATGCGTGCATGCCGCTTACAATTGCCTTCGATGATCGTCCATGGGGCGTTAGGCGCGTGGGTGCGAAGGAACATTTCCTCGACGGCTTCCTCGTAATTAGCCCATTTTTCTCGGTTACGCCAGTCTTCCTCATTAAGCTTCCAGCTTTTACGTGGGTCATTCTCACGAGCGCGAAATCGGTTTAGTTGTTCCTTTTTACTGATTTGAATCCAGAACTTGAGGATGATTGCGCCAAAGTGGTGGAAGTTCTCCTCCATCTCATTTATTTCTCGGAAAGCCCGGCGCCAGTCACCCTTGGTACAAAACCCTTCCACACGTTCAACCAAGACGCGTCCATACCAAGACCGATCAAAGATAGTGACGTGCCCAGCCTTGGGGAATTCTGTCCAGAACCTCCAAAGGTAATGATGGGCTTTCTCGACGACATTGGGTGCGGATACAGGAATTACCTCGTATCCGCGAGGATCCATCTGTTGGGTGAGTCGTCGGATGTTTCCTCCTTTGCCAGCCGCATCCTGACCTTCATACACGATGACTACAGGGATCCGGCGGCGGTAGGCTTCACTCTGGAGGTCACGGATTTGTGCCTGCCTCTCGTCCAATAGAGAAAAGTAATCTTCTTTGGCTAGAGTGTTCTCAAGCCTAGCTGTTTTAAGGGAGGGGGCATCAGTAAACTTTGGTGGCTTTTCAGAGTCCCTATTTGGTTTGGAGTCTTTACCTTTCTCTTCAGCTTTGACTCGCTCACGCAAACTTGAGGCGAAGCGTTCGAGTACCTTGTGAGCGGCGGTGTTCAGGTCTACCGAATCGATCTTTTCCCAAGGTGTGTCTGGAAGATCGGTTTCTAAGAACATACGTTCAATAGCTTCACAGTATTGATCATGACGCTGGTGACGAAGGAGTACCTCATCTGTCACACGCCACGCAGTCGATTGGTTGGCACGTAGTTCTTCAAGGCGTTGATGTTGCACTTCTTTGCTTATGTGCAGGTGAAATTTGATAATCAGGGTTCCGCCATCTTTGAACTGACGTTCGAATGCTCGGATATCCGTATATGCCTTTGCAAGTGCTTCCTTCCCGAGCGAGCCATTAACCTGACCATCAATGATAGAGCGGTACCATGCTCGGTCAAAAATGGCCATTCGGTCAGCTGAAGGAGTACGACGCCAAAATCTCCATAGAAAGGGGCGGCTAAGTTCGTCTGAGGTGGGATCACTAATGCATGTGACTTTGAAGCCCCTTGGATCCATGGGCTGAATGATACGATTGATCAGCGTGCCTTTGCCAGCTGCACTAAGACCTTCGAAGACTACCATAACCGGAATCCTGAGCTCTCTGCAACGTCGTTGCAGTACAGCGACTTCTTCCTCAAGCTTTTTGTATTTCTGTCGACTTTCAGCCATAGTTTCGGTCAATGAAAATTTTGGAAAAAGCCACCAAGTTATTAAGCAGGCAAGGCAATTCTAAGGGCTGCTGGGTGGTTGACACGTTTTATTTGTAAACCTCTCTTTTGTGTAATGAAATGTTTAATTACCATCCTTGTTTTCACAGGTTTATTGCAACCTCTTTGGGCACTTAGAGTTGGTGAGTTGGCCCCTGAATTTAAATTGAAGGACTTGGACGGAGAAGTTCATAGCCTATCCAGATACAAAGGGCACACTATAGTTCTTGAATGGGTTAATTTGGAGTGCCCTTTTGTTCAGAAACATTACACATCTGGCCACATGCAAGGGTTGCAGAAGACCTATACTGGGAAAGGAATATTATGGTTTGGAATTCGTACGGGA
>CAJWWL010000211.1 GCA_913048125.1 uncultured Opitutia bacterium
GAGCATAGTGGTACCCGAAATCGCTGCGGCAACACTGACCGACTACAAGGTGATCACCTACACAGGATCCCTAACTGGCACCTTCGCTACCGAAACCCTCCCCGCAGGCTACTCGGTCGATTACGACACCGCCAACGAAATTCATCTCCTAGTGGCCGGCGGAGGACCAGGCCCCGTTGACAGCTTCGACATCTCGGCGATTGCTTCACCGCAAGTCCAAGGCACACCGATTACCGGCATCACCATCACCGCCAAGGATGCATCTGATGCGGTCGCCACCAGCTTCACTGGTACCGTTAACTTCAGCGGCACCGGCGGCTTCACTGGCACTTCGGGGAGTTTTACGGCAGGAGTGCTGACCGGCGTAAGCGTGACGCCGAACGTCGCTGGCAGCAGCCTGACCCTCGTCGTGACCAACAGCGATGGTCCTTCCACCGGATCGACGACCATCACCACTATCGAGAGCCTCTTCGAAGACTGGTCCGGTGCTGGACCAGATAATGGGTTTGACGAGGACAAGAATGGCGACGGCGTCGAAAACGGCATCGCCTTCCTCCTTGGTGCGGCGAATCCGAATGCCGATGCCACCGGTCTGTTGCCGGCCATCAGTGAGAGCGATGGCGCGCTGACCCTCACCTTCGACATACTCAAGGCAGAAAACCGAGGATCTGCGGTACTGGCCGTAGAACACAGCACCGACCTCGGTGATCTTGATGCATGGCTCGGAGGCACCATTCCGACCCCAAATAACGACGTGATCTTTGTGGTCACGCCCGAAGGAGGCACGATGGACAAAGTCGTAGCGACCATCACTGCGGCTGCAGCAGACGGAGGAGACAAGCTCTTTGGCCGCCTCAAGGGCACCAAGTAAGAGTTACCCGATCAAGCGTCTACGACAGTTCCGACTGCCGAGACCGATGTTTTCTTCTTCACAAGGATCTTGGACCTTTGGTGTGGTAGGAATTTACACATCGCTCTACCTGAGAAGTTAGGGCAACCACAACCACCGTAGTGGCCTATTCAGAAATAATCTTCTAAAAAGGAGAGAAAATGGTCGGGCCGGTGAGATTCGAACTCACGACCCCCAGTACCCCATACTGGTGCGCTACCAGACTGCGCCACGGCCCGACTCTAAATTGGGGTTGGGCGGGTTAAACTGCCGTTTGCCTTTGAAAATGCAAGGACCAATTGGATTTTTTGATGAGGCAAAATAGAGAAATCGTAGCTACTTATGCCGATATTCACGCTTCAGCCTATCCACATAGTTTACGGGGGCATGGTCCATGAGAAAAGCTGGCGGACGAAATAGGTTCTCAGATTGTAGATAACGATCTAGGGCAAACTTCCTTTGCCGCCACATCATGCGAAAGCCTGCCAGCACGCGAAGGACATTCCATTTGGCTAATGTACCTAGCCGGTGCAATTTTCCGACATGACAGTAGTCCAGTGGCCCCCCCGGTAAGGGTAATGTGGGAACAACGTCGTGGCGGTTGACCACTCGATGTACATGAATATGCTCCATTGATTCGGTAAATGTTCTGTTTCCTACTCTTGGGCTTCCAAAAGTGTATAACGCGGTAGGCGCGCGGAGGCTCGCAGTAAGAGTCGCTAGAGCACCGCCAAGACTATGCCCAGCGTAGAATACAGGGCCTTTTATATCCTGTAACGCTGGAGCCACTACCTCCCAGATTTTAACAAATGCCTCCATGAACCCCTTATGGACAGTTCCCTTGCCCCACCAGCGAACAGCTGGTGCATTGAGATTCGCAATCCAGTCCTGAAGCTTGCTAGTGCCTCGGAAAACAAGGATATGATAACTACCATCCTTGGCACGAAGCAAGCTGGCTTGAGCTTCAGGAAGCATGAAGTAATGAGTTTCCTGTATTTCAGCTTTTTCAAGATACGGGATGCAAAAAAGATCACCAGCTGACTGTATGCGTGCTTCTGCATCTTCAGAATTATAGGACCAACGACTTAATTCGGCCAGAATAAGAGCATTGGCAGTGTTGTAATCAGAATGATCCGACTCAAATGGCGGTAACGTATCGAAGGCAAAGTAATCCTTGGCTACTCCGGGAAGAAACAACGCCTTCCAGAGTTGGTCCCGGTTCATAATACAGTGCGAGAAAAGGGGGCTTAGGGTGTAGTGGAGGAATCCGTGCCAGAATCCTCTCTGCGGGCTGCATGTAGCGGATGCTTACGCTGTCCGTTAGCTTTCTGGAACCAACGTAATGCCTCTGACGTGGAATCCGAGGTAGTCAAATTACGTATATTGGATGAACGAGTGCTTTTCGTGGCATTAACTAGAGGCGAAGTCTTACCCTCCCAACTGGATGCGGCGCGACGAAACCACCCAAAAGCAGCTGAGTAGTCTAATTCTGTAGCTTGCCTGATCGATACTCCCCTACCAGCACCTTCAGGAGTGATTGTGGCACCCGATTGCAACCAACCGTGAGCGCTGTTAGTATAAGACTGAAATTTGTACTCTTGATTTTGGGAGCCGTCTACAGGTTCACCAAACCCAGACAATGAAAAACTGCCGGTATAGCCAGGTTCACCTAAAGTTTCACCATTTGACCGTATGGTAGATTTAGGCTTAAAGGGGAGCCGGAAAGTCTTCGCTGAAGGATTTTTAGAATTCTGAGTTATGGAGTTACTGCGTCCTTGAGATAGCCATTTGAGCATAGGGTTGGAACCAGATTCAGGTTGGTCCAAGGAATTATTATTATTAGTGTTGAGGTTTGAGGCATGCCTTAACCAATGTGCAATTTGGGGGTTGGTAGCAGAAAAGTCATCTTGGTCGAGGATAGTCGCATCATTCTCGGCGCCGATACGGAATAAATTAATTACGTTGGCCAATTCAAGGTTTCCGTTAGGTATGTCTTTATCTAATCGGCTGCTGCTACTTACTGCAGTAAGCCAGTCGAGAACTGCCGATTGCTTTCCTAAGTCTTCAGAAGAAGAGGTTCCGTTGTCGGTTGCCGTGCGGTTAAGTAGCCATGTTAAAGCATCTCCGGGATTAGCAAAATCTTCGAGATGCCCATCGGGGTCGTGAGGTCTTTTGGAATCCTCTTTTTTGAGCCAAGAAAGCAGACTTGGTAAGTTATAGTTGGTTTCTGTAGGGCTTGAATCCCGCCCATCTGACGGCGGATTCATAGTTAAGTCCTGAGTGTTAGTTTCCTCAAAACCAGTTGCATTAAGGTTATCAACTGGTGGTTCTGATTCATTTATTGGAAGCTCTGAACCTCCAGCGATCCCTTTTGGTCCCGCAAACTCAGGTTCAGCGAGATCTTCAGGAAGTTCTTCAGAAGCAACTTCAAGTTCGATTTTGGCACCTAGGGCATGAGGTCCAGCAGACTCATCAGGAAACTTGAGATCCGGCAAGTTCTCAAGGGTGGTCGTAGAGGAACTAGGTAGTTCTGAAGAAATGTCTACTGGTTCGGTAAAGCCAGGTTCTCCACCTTTACCCAGAAAGCCCTCTTGCTGTAACGCCTCTTCGCTAATATCGTGCAAGCTCACGAGCTCTTGGCTGGTGGACTTGGTTTCCTGCTCTAAAATGTAAGGAGCAGACTGTCCATCTGCAAGACCATGAATTGGGCTGGATGTAGGCGGATGATTTTGAGTCTGTGTCTTCTGGGAAGCACATCCTGCACAAAGAAAAATACATGCAAAGAGAAGGACTGCCTGAGAAAAAGCTAGACTCATGTTAGTTGGATTCGGTCTCTATGCTAGTCACTTCGGTCTGGATGGACTTGCTGATTAATTCTGAAATCTCAGTTAGGCTGCTTCGATTCTTGTCTTTCAGTTCCAGGGTTAGGGAGAAACGGCCTTCTGTCGGGCTTACCAAGTTACGAGAGAAAACGAGGCCATCAGTAGCTGCCTGAGCCCCCAGCAGCTTTACAAACTTGTTACTCTTTGGCTCTGGAGCTTCAAGAATTTGGCAGAAGCTGGTGTAATCTAGCTTCTCTACACAAAGAAGCATGAGCTGATCTTGGGCTGTACTGGCATCACCGGGACGAATATCTTGAAGGGCTGAGCGCAAGGAAAGGATCCCTGCATCTGATAGACGGTCTTCTCGGTAGTGATACTTACCGTCAACCATTGCATACCCCTTGTCGAAGGTGATCTGGTAGGTGCTTTGGAAATCTAGAAACTTGCGCAGGCGGCCATAAAGCGGAGAGCCTGCGGCATCTCTGTTCATTTCACGGAAAAATGCTGTGCCGTCGAACCAAAGACCAAGGTGGTAGCGGTCTTGAGCGTGAAGAGCGAAAGTCTTGCTAGTGGATAAAGATGGTGCCTTGCTGGAAAAGAGGTTTTTGATTTCCTCACGAAGTCCAGCATCCCCAAGTTGACCCAGCGGATCTTCAAAGATTGCGAGAGCTCCTTCGTCGAAAGCAACAGCCAACCTACGATCCCGATGGTAGAAAGCTTTAAAGCCATTCTCAATTTCCACTCGCCAGCGTCCGCCTATGGTACCGAGTAGTGTGCTCGCGAGCTTAACTTCAAGGGCACCTGAGCGCTCCACGCTAAAAAGAATTCCCGAAGCAGGGTAAGTAGCCATGGCTCCTGGACCTTTGGGTGCATCACTTGGAGGGAACTTTGAGAAGAAGTAAGCTGGCTGTTCACGAGCAACACCATATCCAGCCGGATCAGCACAAATCTGCTTCAGTTCACGAGAAAGGTTGGGAGCAATGGAGCTAGAAAGGCCTTGAGAAAGCAGATTCACGAACTCCACACTGTCGAGCACGTTATCAAAACTGCGAAATGTCATGACGAATACTGAGTCCGCTGGAAGGCGACGATGTAGAGGTGCTGAAGCCAGTGTCGCTGCAGTCTCTACGTTCTTGTTTTGACCTGGAAAGAGCGCTTGACGGAACTTATCGAGCGTCGATGAAGACTCATCATTTGAGACTTCAGAGCCAGTGGTCTCAGCTACAGTCTGAACAGTCGGCAAACTACCATCACGAAAATAGATGAATCCGACCAGCAGAAGAAAAATAATAGATACCGCCATGACCGGCCGAACCACCATCTTCCAGAATTCCTTCTTTTCAACACCGTCCCTGAGGAGAGCCATATTGAAGGCTACGACCAGGGTCACAGCCAAAGGATCAAAGACCATAACGATGACAAGTATGAACCATTTGACCACGCTATCCATGGCCTTCTTTTCAGCTGCCCACAAAGTTGCAGCATCTCCTGTTTCACGAGCCGCTTGAATTTGTTCTTCAAAAAATGCACGAGCAATGAACTTGAAGGCACCGATCTCAGTGTGATCAATTTCTCGAAGTATGGCTTGTATGTCTGCTTCAGGCTTACGCTTGCCTGTCTCTGCCTTAAGGATACCAGCATCTGCGTCCTGAATGGAATACTCGGCCTTGAGAATCAGATCTTCCTGTTTACGAATTTCTGCATGAACAGTCTGGCTCTCTCCCTTAAGGTCGCGGATTTCAGTTTCTATGCCAGTGATTACAGCAAGAACTCCATCTATCTTTAGTTTGTGCTGCTTCTGGGCTGCGTCATCAAGGGTCTTTGCCTTATCGGCCAATCTGCCGATGGAGGCATTATGTGTGGCTATGTCATTCTCCAGTTCGTTGATGCGCTCGTCGATGCGTGATAAGTTCTGTTGTAGACGATCTCTTGAAATTTTGACACTGTTATTGATTTTGGAAATGTGGTCACGTAGCGCATCACGTTCAGGTTTTTGCTGTAGGCGAAGCTCCTCACCCTTCTTAACATAGTCATTCTTAAGAAAGCCACCTGGGCCTTTGTTTGTAAGGATTTTGACCGCATTATCTAGCTCAACAAGACGCTCATTAGCCAGCAGAGCCTGCTTTTGATAGTTGGAGATTTCTTCGTTGGAAGCTTGTATGAATGGAAGTTTGGCACTCTCTCTATCATCAATCTGTTTACGAATCTCAGATATGAGGGCTTGCAGCCGTGTCCTCTCTGCAGAAATTTGCTTTTCGTTGGCGGGCACAGCATCTGGAGTTGCTGAACGCAAGCTCTCAACCTGCCCTTCGAGAGTCCGGATTTTCTCCTCACGCTCAACAACCCTTGCTTCTAGTGAATCAACGCGACCTTTGAATTCGCTTATCTTTTCGTTGTGGCTGAGAATTTTCTGGTTCTGACCTTCAATATCCTTCCCAAATATGTCAGCCTGTTGTTGGAGTAGGGCAATCTCGCCCTGAGGAACAGCTAAATTGCTGCGAAGAGGGTCTACCTTCAGATCATTGCCACGAA
>CAJWWL010000212.1 GCA_913048125.1 uncultured Opitutia bacterium
GTCTTTATCGGGCTCATTGCAGGAATTTTTCTTCCCGGAGTGCGTAAGGAACTTGATGGGCTGACGGTCTACACCTTGCCCAAGGCGTAGTTATAATTTGAACTCTTACTCTCGTGTGCATTAATTATTTAACCTCCTTCATCGTCTGGACTAACTCGATCCCAGAAGGATTAAGCTCGGGACTCATCAAGCCTGTTCGCTGATGTCTATCCTGTTGACCGAGGAAGGGGAGCCGTGGTTTCCCCATCCAGAGATGGCTCCTAGTCATGGCTATCTTGCGGCAGGTGGAGACCTTACTCCTCAGCGTCTAGTTCTTGCCTATTCAAATGGGATCTTTCCATGGGAAGCTTCTGGTGAACCTAGACTTTGGCGCTGGTTTTCTCCGGATCCGCGCTTCCTGCTTTTTCCTGATGAGTTTAAACCGAATCGCTATCTTAAGGCTGCTTTGCGTAAGGAGATCTTCGAAGTCCGTATCGACACGAACTATGAAGCAGTGATGCGAGCTTGTGCCAAAGTCCCGCGCCCCACTGATATGGGCGAGTCCTGGATTGAAGAGGACATGATCGAAGCCTATTGCCAGATGCATGGTCTTGGTCTGGCTCACTCCTTTGAGACTTACCTCGATGGGAAGTTGGTGGGTGGATTGTATGGACTTTCAATAGGTGCAGCTTTCTTTGGTGAGTCCATGTTCTACTATGAGCCCGAAGCCTCTCGAGTGGCGCTTTCTGCTCTTGTTGATTTCTGTAGATCCAAGGGTTTTCACTTTATCGATTGCCAGCAGGAAACCCCTCATATGGAGAGACTGGGTGGACGAGCTGTTCCTCGTAAGGAGTTCCTCAAACTCCTCAAGAAGAGTGGCCAGGCACGCACAATACAGGGTACTTGGGCAGTTGCTGAGTAGGCTTGGCTTCCTGAACCTTACCTTAGTGGACGCATATTGCGCTCCCAATTGCTAAGAAGCTTTTTCAGACGCTTTAAGTCTTGGGGGCGTTCTTTAGCGAGGTCGTTCTCTTCGGAAATATCGTTGGCCAAGTCAAAGAGCCATTCTTCGTCTTTGTCCTCTTTCTTGCAGACATACTTCAGGTCTCCATCACGGACGGCTGTCCAAGTTCTTTCCCCGCGTTTGCCTCGCCAGTAAAGCGTTCGTTTAAAGTCAGGCTTTTTCCGAGTCAGGTGTTCTACGATGTCGTAGCCATCAAGCCTTCCTGGGAATACTCTGGCGCCAGCCAGTTTGACGAATGAGCGCGTGAGATCAAAGGTGGTACATACCTGAGTGCTGGTAGTGCCAGGTTCGATTTTTCCCGGCCATCTCATAATAAGTGGAACGCGAATTCCGCCCTCCAGAGTGGTGCTTTTTGCACCTTTGAGAGGTCCCATATGTGCGGCCTTGGCAAATCCACCGTTATCTGAGACGAAAACCACTAAGGTGTCTTCAGTTAGGTCTTCTTCCTCGAGAGCTTTAAGGACGCGTCCCACTTCGCTGTCGAGGTCTTCAAGCATGGCGACATAGGTTGGGGCGTCTGGAGTGGTCCAGTTACTTTCGTCTACTTTCTTGCTTTTGTCTCTTGGTCCTTGGAATGGGAAGTGCGGGGTTTCGTGAGAGACCACTAAGAAGAAGGGTTGGTCTTTTTTCTCTTTGATGAAATTTATGGAGGCATCAGTGATGAGATGGGTCATGTAGCCTTCGGTATGAATGGGTAGACGACCTTTGAACAGAACATGTAGGTCGCTGAGTTCACGGTGGTTGAAGTAGTGTACATTGCCCCCCATATAGCCGAAGAAGTCATCCCATCCGTGTTCCATGGGATTGAATTGTGGTTCATAGCCCAGATGCCATTTGCCAAAGATTGCGCAGGAATAACCCCTTTGTTGTAGGGCGCCTGGAAGGATCGTCTGCTTGGCAGGAAGACCAAGTTGCCGAGATTCAGCGAGGCGGATTGCATCGTCATAACGTCCTACGTTGCCGGTTCCTATGGCGCATTCTAAGCCTCCTGCTTTCTGTGGGTAGCGTCCGGTGAGAAATGCAGTTCGCGTAGGAGAGCACTCAGTACCGTTGGAATAGTGCTGGGTGAATCGCACTCCGTCCTGTGCCAGTGTATCGATATGAGGAGTTTTGGCCTCAGGATGGCCGTAGCATCCGATGTCTCCGTAGCCTAAGTCATCTGCAAGAAAGACCACGATATTAGGCATCTTTGAGGCCGATACAGTGAGAACTGTGAGTAGAAGGGGGAGGAGTTTTTTTGGAAGATTCATTGGAGTCTATTTTGAGAGCTTAACCGCAAGCTTAACCGCTGCCACTAGACTGTTGGGATTGGCAATTCCTTGGCCTGCAATATCGAGCGCTGTACCATGGTCAACAGAGGTGCGAATGATTGGTAAGCCAAGAGTGGTGTTGACCGCTTCGTCGAAGGCGAGGGCTTTTAGGGGGATGTGACCTTGGTCGTGATACATGCAGACCACACAGTCATATTCCTTGCGGCGCGCAGGCAGAAAGGTGGTGTCTGGGGGAAGGGGGCCTGTTATGTCGATGCCGCGCTCTCTGACTTTTTCAAGGGCGGGTATGATGATTTGTTCTTCCTCTCTGTTACCAAAGAGACCGTTCTCGCCAGCATGGGGATTGAGTCCGCAGCAGAGCAGTCTTGGTTTCCTTTTTCGGATGCGTTCCATTGCTTCAGAAGCGAGTTCGATAACATCGATAATGCGTTCCTGAGAGAGAAGGTGAGGGACTTCGGCATAACCTACATGGGTGGTGACAAAGACGCATCGAACTTCCTCCGAGTATTGCAACATGCAGGCCCGTTCGCTTTGTGTGCGGTCAGCAAAAATTTCTGTATGACCAGGGAATGGAATGTCTGCCATACGAAGGGCCTCTTTATTGAGCGGTCCTGTGGTGACGGCGTCCACATTTTTAGCAAGGGCTGCGTCAATGGCTTCAATTACATAGTGATAGCCTGCATGACCTGTGGCGGCATTGATACATCCAGTCATGTAGTCATTAGCCGCAATTTTCTTAAAATCCAATACGCAGGCTTCTGTAGCTTCTTCAAGGCGATGAACTACTTTTTCCGGTCTTGGCAAACCGCATTCCTCAGCTGCCTTGTTGAGGACTGATGCATCCCCGAAAATGATCGGTTGGCAGATTTCTAAAACCTCTGGATTTGCAAGCAACTTGAGGCAGACCTCTGGCCCGATACCAGCCGGGTCACCTGTAGTTACAGCGATACGGGGAAGTGTCATGTCAAAGCAGACTTTTCAGTGCGCTTAAGAAGCGGTCTACATTTTCTGGAGAGGAACTGTGTCCCATGAGGCCAACGCGCCAGACCTTACCTTGCAATGGTCCAAGTCCTGGACCAATTTCAATACCGTGTTCGTTGAGCAGAGTAGTGCGAATGCCTGCTTCGTCGGCTCCTTCAGGTACGCCCACAGCGTTAAGTTGCCAAAGTCGATGACCCTCTTGGGCAGTTAGCACAAGTCCTAGTTCATCAAGCCCTGCTCTCAAGCGCAGGTGATTAGATTTGTGACGATCCCAGCGGTTCTCCAAACCTTCTTCAAGGATGAGTCTAAGGGACTCGTGCAGAGCATAATTCATACTGATCGGCGCCGTGTGGTGGTAGACTCTTGCGCCGTCACCCCAGTAGTTTGCGAGCAGATTAACGTCCAGATACCAGCTTTGCACTGAATCCTTTCTGGACTTGATCTTTTCCATGGCGCGGGCGCTCAGAGATACTGGAGAGAGTCCAGGGGGGCAACTCAGGCATTTCTGAGTGCCGGAGTAGACTGCATCAACATTCCATTCATCGATACGCACAGGACATCCACCTAAGGAGGTAACGGTGTCGATCAGCAGAAGTGCACCAGCATCGTGTACGAGCTTGGATATCTCCTCCACAGGAGTGAGTGCTCCAGTAGAAGTCTCAGCGTGTACGATGGCTACCAGCTTCGGGTTTTTTACGGAGGAGAGCGTTTCAGCAACAGCCTGGGGTTCAATGATGCGTCCCCAATCCGTCTCAACTTTGGTTACAATGGCACCACAACGTTTTGCCACCTCGGCCATCCGGGTTCCAAATACTCCGTTGATGCCAATGACAACTTCGTCACCGGGTTCAACCAAGTTGGCAAAGCAAAACTCCATTCCCGCGCTTCCGGTGCCGCTTATCGGGAAGGTCATTTCGTTTTCTGTTAGGAAGACCTTTCTCAACATGCCCTTAATTTCCTCCATCATGTTGATGAAGCTAGGATCTAGGTGACCGACGAGTGGTTGTGCCATCGCGGAAAGCACTGACGGGGCGACATCACTTGGACCTGGTCCCATTAGTAGGCGGGACGGTGGAGAGAATACTTGTGGCGGAGACATAGGTTACGGAGCAAAGGCAAAGCCTTGTTTTTGGCGAGCCAATCCTTGGCTAATTATCTGTGTCGAACTCAATCAGGATGGATCCTTTACCCAGTCTGGAGTTCCGAACCAGTCATGCATTTCCTTAAGAAAAGGGGCAACGACTTCAGGAGGTTCAGGAATGTGACCGCGGTCACCTGTTTCAACCGTCCAAGTATCAAGAGCGTTGCGTAACCGCTGAAGGGCGGCCTTGTGAGCAGGTTTGTTTGAGGCAGCTAGATTTTTGATTTCGTGAGGGTCGGAGCGGGTGTCGAAAAGCATTTCGTCGGGAAATGGCTTCATAAGGTCGAGGGCGGGTCCAGTTAGTTTGCCTTCTGCCTTTAGCTTGCGCATGAGGGGTTTCACCAGAAAGCATTTCTCCTTGTATCGGTTTAAGGTTTCGAAACCTGCGCCTGGTGTGTGGTTACGAATGTAGTGGTAGCGATTGTCATGGACGGACCGCATCCGCACTACCGTCTCGTCAATACGGTCACGAGCGGCAAAAGCATAACTGCGAGCCGGGTCTGCCATCTTGCCGAGAAATACTCGGCTCTGCATTCCAAATGGACGTTCGATGCCAGCTAGAGCCAAGGTGGTAGCAGTTAAGTCCAACAAGCTGACTACCCGTTTGCTGACTGTACCAGGCTTTTCTTTTCCTGAGAAAAGGCGGAAGTTTTTTGCATCCCGGGCAATTACAGGCACTCGAAGGCCTTGATCGAAAGGCCAGTGGATACCGCGCGGTGTGAGACGACCGTTGTCGGAGAAGAAGATCACTACGGTGTCGTCATCCATGCCGTCTGCTTTAAGGCGTGCGAGGAGTTTACCTATGCGAACGTCAGCTCCACTTATGGAGTTGAGATAGCGTGCCCACTCCTGTCTAGCTATCGGATGGTCGGGGTAGAAGGGTGGTGGAGTAACGTTTTTCTCAGTCGCAACCTTGGGGTGCCACTCTTCTCCGACCCAGGGGACTCTGGCTTTTTCGGCAGACTTGCGGTCATAGATGTCATACTCGGCCTCAGGGAGATTGATTTGTGCGAAGAAGGGTTGGCGTGATTTGAGGTCATCCCATTGGGCAGTGTCATATAGTTTCCCTTCGTTGACGAAGTTTAGATCCAGTTTTCCGGTGCCCATCTCTTCCTTTCCTACGTGTGTAAGGTTGGCGGTGTAGTATCCAACGTCTTTGAGTCTATGCGTGATAGGACGAATTCCCGCAGGGAGTTTAAAGTCGTCGTCCCTATGAGAACGCATGTGATGGGTGTCTGTCGTCGTCTGGTACATCCCGAGCATGAAGCAGGAACGGCTAGGAGCACACACTGGCGAAGTTGAGAATGCGTTTACATAGCGTACTCCTTTCTTGGCCAGATCGTCTAGGTTTGGAGTCGCCACATTATCTTGTCCGTAGCAGCCCAAATCATTGGAGAAATTCTCGCCTACAATCCAAAGAATGTTTGGGCGTTTTGCGGCATTCAGATTAGCCGTTATCAAGCTGACTGCAAAGAGAGCTAAAAGAATTCGGAGATGAGTGTGTAGGTTTAGCTGCATGTTTGGTGATGGTTAAGATTTGTTCTAGGGAATTACTATCAATTGGGAAGGTCGACCACTTTTCAACTGGCAGGTCATCCACGAATAATGCCTACAAGTCTTTGCGTTTCAAAATTTACGGCTCGCATCATAATCTTGCTGCATATCAACTTGGCATCATGCGTTTAAAAAACAGAACTAGAAGCTTAGTCTCGTTTTTGGCCATATGTTGTTATTTCTCATTGGCCGTAAATCTAGCTGGACCTATCAGGGGGGAGACTAATCGAAAAAGCAAAAAAGTGAG
>CAJWWL010000213.1 GCA_913048125.1 uncultured Opitutia bacterium
TCAATGACGACCTTCCTTTTGACCAGTTCACGAGAGAGCAACTCGCTGGTGACTTACTTCCGAATGCTACCACGGATCAACTGGTCGCAACTGGGTACAATCGTCTTCTGCAAACCTCGCACGAAGGTGGAGTGCAAGCTGCTGAGTACATTGCCATGTACGCTGCAGACCGAGTCCGCAATGTCTCTGCCGTTTGGATGGGAGCCACTGTAGGCTGTGCTCAATGTCACGATCACAAGTACGATCCGTACACTGCTGAGGACTTCTATACTCTCTCTGCATTTTTTGCCGACATAGATGATACAGCCCACCTGAAGAATGGCACTAATTCGCTGCCTACGCGTCGAGAGCCTGAGATATCAGTTCATTCCCGCCTCGAAAGACAGCGTATTGTTGAATTAGAAACTCGGATCAAGGAACTTTCAGCCAAAGGTGAGTCAGCGGAAACGAAATCTCTTCAAGCTGAACTCACTTCTATGAAGAAAGCTGTTCGTAAGACCATGATCACCCGTGCCACCAAGCCGCGTGTCACTCGCATCTTGCCTCGAGGAGACTGGCTGGATACCAGCGGTGCAGTCGTGGAACCAGCTGTTCCTGAGTTTCTTGGAGATTTAGGAGGGGAGGGTAGGCAAAACCGTTTGGATTTAGCTAACTGGCTCACAGATGCCAAAATTGGCTCTGGTGCGCTAACTGCCCGTGTCCTGGTAAATCGACTATGGTACCGTCTGTTTGGTGAAGGTCTTGCTAAGGACTTAGCTGATTTTGGTGGCCAAGGTCAACCACCTGATCATCCAGAGTTACTAGATACGCTAGCTGTTCGACTCATCGAACTAGATTGGAAGATCAAACCTTTGCTCCGTGAGATCCTAATCAGTCGAACCTACCGTCAAACAAGCTCACCATCCAAAGGTCATGGGACTTTTCAGATAGCTCAGCGCCTTCCAGCTGAAGCAGTTCGAGATAACGCTTTGGCCGTAAGTGGAATTCTTACGAGGGATATCGGAGGTGCTAGCGTTAAGCCTCATCAACCCGCAGGTTATTATCGCCACCTCAACTTCCCGACCCGTCGCTACAAGGCTGACTCTGGCAAGGCGCTCTGGCGTCGCGGACTTTATGTACACTGGCAACGTCAGTTTCTGCATCCAATGATGCGTGCGTTTGACGCTCCACGAAGAGAGGAATGCACCGCCAAGCGGCCAAGGTCAAATACCCCCCTAGCTTCTCTTGTACTCCTCAACGACCCTACTTTTGTCGAGGCCGCTCATGCATTTGCCAAGCGCATCTTATCAGAAGGTGGTACCAAGGTAGATAAACGTCTACAGTATGCATTTCACAGGGCTGTATCACGCAAGCCGGACAGGCATGAGCTTCATACATTAAATGACTTTATTGAAAAGGAGGGAGGGCAGGATTCTGAAGATGCATGGTTTCAGCTTGCCCGCGTATTGCTCAATCTTTCCGAAGCTTACACTCGTCGATAAACATGGATTATACAAATATCAACCGTCGAACATTTCTAGCTGGTTCTGGTTTCGGTTTAGGACAAGCAGCGCTTGCTGGACTTCTTAATGCTGACAGTGGAGGAGTCTCTTCATCAGGTTATCTTTTGCCCAAAGCACGTGCCAAAAGGGTCATTTTCCTCTGCATGTCTGGTGGACCATCTCATTTGGAGACCTTTGATTACAAGCCCAAGCTTGATGAGATGAATGGCAAACCTATGCCGGAATCTTTCACAAAGGGTCAGCCCATTGCTCAGTTGCAAAACCAGAGCCTTAAAGTTCAAGGACATTTAACTAAATTCAAGCAATATGGCCAAGGAGGTCAGCATATCAGCGATTTTTTGCCGTGGCATGCCAAGATGGCTGATGACCTCTGTATTCTGCGTTCACTTCGTACCGAGCAGATCAATCATGATCCTGCCCACACCTTCATGAATACGGGCACTGCTATCAATGGTCGGCCTTCAATGGGGGCATGGGTCAACTATGGACTCGGTAGCGAAACCAAGGATCTTCCTGGATTTGTCGTATTGACCAGTGTCGGTGGTCGAAATCCACAACCTATTGCCTCTCGCCAGTGGGGCGCTGGCTTTCTTCCCAGTCGCCACCAAGGAGTAGAGTTTAGCTCTTCGGGAGACCCTGTGCACTATGTTGGCTCTCCCAGTGGCACCTCAATTGATAGTCAGAGGCGTGTCGTTAATACGGTTTCCATGCTGGACCGTCATTCTAATAGAAGTCTTCAGGATCCAGAGGTTTCTACTCGTATCGCAGCCTACGAGATGGCTTTCCGCATGCAGGCCTCCGTTCCCGAGTTGATGGACATATCAAAAGAACCCAAACATGTGCTAGATATGTATGGTGCCAAGCCTGGTGACGGATCCTACGCCTCAAACTGCCTTTTGGCTCGTCGCCTTGCCGAGCGTGGCGTACGTTTTATTCATCTCTACCATCGTGGTTGGGATCACCATGGCGGTCTTGTCAAGTACATGAATACGTGTTGCGGCTTAACTGATAAGCCGACTTGGGCGTTGATACAGGATTTGAAGCAGCGTGGACTCCTAAAGGACACACTTGTCATCTGGGGTGGTGAATTTGGCCGCACTCCTATGTTTCAGGGAAAAGGAGGTGCTGGTCGTGATCATCACATCAAGGGCTTTTCCATGTGGATGGCTGGCGGCGGGGTCAAAGGTGGGATTGGCTATGGAGCTACGGATGAGTTAGGCTACAATGCTGAACAGGACATTGTTCATGTTCGAGATCTTCATGCGACCATGCTTCATCTGCTTGGAATCAACCACGAACGATTCACAGTTAAGCACCAAGGTTTAGATACAAAACTGACCGGGGTGGAGAAAGCCCGTGTGGTCAAGGATGTGCTGATCTAATCTGCTCAAACTAAGAGTAGACCCAAGGATAGAATAGTAAAGTGACCGCAAGTATTTTTCAATTTACACGTCCTGTACAGTTTGCCTGCAGGCATCTGTATCTAATTTTCGTTCAATTATTATTGCCTGTAGGAATTTACTCCCAGATCTCCTTCAATGAGGATGTACGTCCAATTTTGTCCGCAAATTGCTTTTCCTGTCACGGGCCGGACGAAAAGTCTCGTAAGGCCAAGCTTCGGCTGGACGTTCGTGAGGGTGCACTTGCTGATCTCGGTGGATATCGTGCACTGGAACCGGGAAAGGCAGATGATAGCGAGTTGATTCTACGCGTCGAAAGCAAGGATGAGGACGAGGTCATGCCTCCCCCTGATTCCGGACACGCGTTGACTGCTTCAGATCGAAAAATTTTGCGAGCCTGGGTGGATGCTGGCGGTGAGTACGATGTGCACTGGTCGTTTAAACGCCCCCTTAAAGCCTCATTACCAAAGATATCTCAAAAGGCTTGGCCCCTGCACCCTCTGGACCACTTTGTTCTTAAGCGCTTGGATGCGAATGGAATGCACCCCTCGAAGGATGCAGACCGCTACAGTTGGATTCGGCGTGTATCACTTGATCTTACTGGCTTGCCACCGACTCCCGAGGAGGCTGATGCTTTTGTCACTGACACTAGCAATAAGGCTCACGAGAAGGTGGTTGATCGTTTGCTCGAATCCAGTTCCTATGGGGAACATTGGGCTCGTATGTGGCTAGATTTGGCTCGTTATGCTGACACCAAGGGCTACGAGAAGGATCGCCACCGTAATATTTGGCTCTATCGGGACTGGGTGATTGATGCTCTGAACCAAGATATTCCTTACGATCAGTTCACAACCGAGCAGCTTGCGGGAGATCTCCTATCCAATCCGACTCCGGACCAACTGGTCGCCACAGCCTTTCATCGCAACACCATGTCAAATGATGAGGGTGGTACCGATAACGAGGAGTTTCGCGTCGCTGCCGTGAAGGACCGAGTGGACTCCACGATGCAAGTATGGATGGGGCTGACCATGGGGTGTGCAAAATGCCACAGTCACAAGTTCGATCCGATTTCTCTTAAAGATTATTACGGTTTTTACGCACTTTTCAACCAGACCGAAGACAACGACCACCCCAGCGACATCCCTGTGTACAAGGTCACACCGAGGGATAATCGGGAGAAAATGGCTAGCCTTAGCGAGGAACTGGCAGTCAAAACGAAAAAGCTCGAAAAGTACGAGGCGGCTGAAACACCCAAGCTTTTGCGTTGGCTGGAGGCTAAAAAGCCTGCACTTGGGAAGATCTGGGCTTCGTTCACGCCGAAGACAGCTACTTCCCAAAATGGTGCGAAGCTGAGCATCCAGAAAGACCACAGCGTATTGGCTTCAGGTAAGTCTCCGGCTACTGACCTGTATGAACTAAAGGGGTCTTTGTCTCCAGGTATTTACAATACATTACGTCTCGATGCTCTCACCCATGCCTCGCTTGGTAATCGTAATGGTCCAGGGAGGAATGCTGGCGACCCCAACTTTGTCCTCAGCGAAATCACCATCGAACGACTTCCCGCAGATGGAGGTCCGACCCAGATGTTGAAAATTCAAAGTGCGATCGCAGACTTCGAGCAGAAGGGTTGGCCGGTGAAGAATGCCTTTGATGGTAATCTCAAGACCGGTTGGGCTGTCTCGCCTAGATTCAACGCAGATCATCTTGCCCGCTTCACGCTGGAGCATCCATTGGATTTCAGGGCAGGGGACCAGCTTCGGGTGCGATTATCTCAGCAATATGGCTCCCGACTTTGTTTCGGGCGTGTTCGCCTGTCAGCTGGTAAGTCAGGCTCTGAAAACCTTTCCCTCAAGGAACTACAGACTGCAATGCTTGTCGATTTGGTGAGTGAGAAGCTCACAACTTCGAGGAGGCAACTTGTCGGGCAAATTAGAAGCCATGGAAAGGATAACCCGAATCCGTTGAAGGAGGAGGTCGCCCTGCTCAAGGCAGAGATTGCGAAGATTGAGAAAAGTTCTGCTACCGTGCCTGTGATGCGGGAACACCCAGCGGACAAGCAACGCGTGACTCGGATTCATAAGCGTGGCAACTTCCTTGACCAGGGAGACGAGGTTGCCGCAGCATTTCCCAGACTTTTCCAGCCAAAGGCAGATATTCCAGTGAGTCGTCTCGGTGTGGCTCAATGGTTGATGGTCCCTGAGAATCCACTCACCTCACGTGTCATGGTCAACCGGGTCTGGGCTCGGCTCTTTGGCGTTGGTATTGTGGAGACTGAAGAGGATTTCGGTTCTCAAGGCCTACTGCCATCCCATCCGGCAATGTTAGACTGGCTAGCCGTAGACTTCATTGAAAACGGGTGGTCGCTCAAGCAACTCCTGCGGGGTATTACCCTATCACGCACCTACCGACAAGATTCCGCATTCTCAGGTTCCCACTCTGAGAAGGATGCTCGCAACCGACTTCTGAGCCGTGGACCCAGATTTCGCTTATCCGCAGAAGTGGTGCGGGATCAGGCGTTGGCTGCATCGGGCTTACTCACTCAGAAACTGGGTGGTCCCTCCGTTATGCCGCCCCAACCTCCGGGTGTCTGGAAATCTACTTACAGCGGAGAAAAGTGGAAGACTGCCATTGGTCCTGATCGCTACCGTCGTGGTCTCTATACTTACTTGAAACGCACCAGTCCACACCCTGCCATGATCACCTTCGATGCAGGATCCGGCGAGGTTTGCCAAATCCGAAGAATTCGCACCAACACTCCCTTGCAGGCACTTATCACACAGAATGATGAAACCTATCTGGAGGCTGCCGGTGCATTGGCTGCTTACATGCAGAAGTCCTCTAATAAGCTCGAAGAGCAAGTTGCGTACGGATTTCGCAGAGTTTTGGTGCGCCCACCAGTATCTTCAGAAGTCAATCGGTTGGCTGAACTCTACAAAGAACTGAAATCAGATATTGATGATCCAGTTGCTTTCCTTGCTGCCGCTCAAGTTAAGGAAGGAGACCCCTCGATGGTCGCTCTCGCAAGTGTCCTGTTTAATTTGGACGAAACCCTCATGAAGCCCTGAACCATGGATCTTCCGCTCGATCTCCAACAAGCGCAGGCTCACACCCGGCGCCACTTCTTCGGTCAGGCCGGTCTCGGCTTCGGTGCCATCGCACTTCAGCAACTTCTGGCCCGTAATGGGTATGCCGCGGAGGAAAAGCCAAGTTTCCGTATACCGCCAAAGGCGAAATCCGTCATTTATCTACACATGGCAGGCTCGCCATCTCAAATCG
>CAJWWL010000214.1 GCA_913048125.1 uncultured Opitutia bacterium
TTGCTGCAAAATTCCAGGTTCAAGGCGGATTGATATGTGACTCAGAAGGGATTCCGTATTCTGGGAAGGTCATTTTGCGTGAAGATTCTAGTAATTCATTTTCAATAAAAATGGATAATGGGCGACCGCTAATTTTTCAAAATTCTCAAAAAAGAGGTGTTCCACGCTGGCAGTTAAAGGACCTTTGGATTGGAACTGATTCTTCATGGGAAGAAGACTTTGAAGAGCGTCCGGAAGGCTTGTTTCTACGGAAGTCCGGTTTACTTTACTCTGGAAAAATTATCAGCATCGACGAACGTACTGGGTCAATTCAAGTCGAGTATAATTACCAAGATGGTGTTTCCCACGGTCCAGAAATTTACTTCAATGAAAACCAGCAAGAGTCCAGTCGTCAGAATTGGGTTAACGGTAAGATTCCGTTGAGCCGACTTTAGAAAAAATCGAAACCTTGTTGAAAAAAAAGATGCTTATTGCTTACAAGAGGCCCCAGATTATTTACATATCTGAATCTCAAAAACACTCGACGCGACAAGCTCAGTTCTGCTACATCTCACAACCTTATGTCTACCTATTACCTTGCCTGTGATTTTGGTGCCGAAAGTGGCCGCCTTATGCTCGGAACGCTAGATGGCGGCAAGCTCGCACTAGAGGAACTGCACCGCTTTCCCAACATACCACTTGATAATGAAGAGCATGGCTTACATTGGAACATACAGGAGCTTTTTGCAGAGGTACAAAAAGGTCTCGCAATAGCTGGCGCCCGAGGTCTTCCCATTTCAAGTATTAGTGTCGATGGGTGGGGAGTGGACTACTTCCTGCTCGATGCTTCTGGCGAAATTATAGAACCTACTTTTTGCTATCGTAACGAACGTAATCAGGATGGAGTGGACCATGTTTTCTCCAAGATTCCCTGGGAGCAAGTCTATGCGCAAACAGGCATCCAGTTTATCAAATTCAATAGCTTGTATCAACTTGGGGCTGAGACTCCTGAACGCCTGAAGCAAGCAGCCACAGTCCTACCATTAGGTGACGGCTTTAATCATCTGCTCTGCGGAGTTGCCAAAGCTGAAGCTTCGATGGCCAGTACAACTCAAATGTACGATCCGCGAACTGGCAACTGGTCGACACCCGTACTTGAAGCTATGGGTTGGGACCCCAGCATGTTGGCGGAAATTGTCCCCTCTGGCACCCGGCTGGGTATTTTGAAGCCAGAGCTCGCTGATGCATCTGGGTTGGGCGATATCGAAGTCATTGCTACTTGCAGCCATGATACCGGCGCGGCCGTAGCGGCAGTTCCTTCTACTCCAGGAGAAGACTGGGCCTACCTGAGCTCTGGCACATGGAGCCTCATCGGTCTCGAACTGCCTGAGCCTATCATCAGTGATCGATCCCGTGAATTAAATTTCACCAATGAGATTGGCTACGGCAATTCTATCCGTCTTCTCCGTAACGTAACCGGTATGTGGGTTGTTCAGGAATGCCGTCGCGAATGGGAGAAACTCGGTCAAAGTTACGATTACGCTCAGCTTGCTCAACTTGCTGAGGAGGCTGAACCTTTCGTCACATTAATAAACCCTGATGATGACTGCTTCTTTAGTCCTGATAATATGATTCAGGCGATAGACGATTTTTGTCGCCGTAGTAATCAGACAGTACCTGCTACCCATGGAGCTTATGTTCGCTGTGCTTTAGAAAGTCTAGCACTGCTCTATCGCCGTCGCCTAGAACAAGCTGCCGAACTTACCGGGCGTACACTGAAATATCTTCATATCGTTGGTGGCGGCAGCAAGAATGCTCTTCTAAATCAATTTTCGGCCAATGCCACTGGTATGGAAGTTATTGCAGGTCCGGCCGAGGCGACCGCTCTTGGCAACATTATTCTTCAAGCCATTACACTCGGACATGTTAAGGACCACGCTGATGGCCGACGTATCATCCGCGAGTCCATGGACGTCGAAGTCTTTCAGCCCCAAGATGCCTCCACTTGGGAAACCGCCTACGAGCAGTTCAGTAAATTTGGTGCCTAAATCTATCGCGCGAGAATTACTTCACATCCCTCAGAGCGAAGTTTTTCAACTTGGGTGCTGTCAGCACCATCATCTGTGATTAGTGTAGTAAGATCGGCCAATTCAGCGAAAAAGTATTCAGAGCAGTTACCGAGCTTACTGGAGTCGACTAGTAGGACTACTTTTTCTGCTAACTGAACTAGGGTTTCTTTGAAACCTGCCTGAGCCTCGAAGCCTTCGCTGGCACCTCGACGGGGGTCGAGCCCTACGCAGGAAATGAAAGCTGTATTGATGTTATGCCGACGCAAAGTCCGAAGACTATCACCTCCATTAAAGGTCTGAGTTTTCGGATGATAGCGGCCACCTGTAGAGATGAGTTCTACATTCTCCATGCGAGCCATGTGGTGAAGCACTGCGTATGCGTTGGTAACTACCCTGTAGTTTAGGTCAGGCAAGCTACAAACCATTTCAAAAGCAGTAGTGCTGCTGTCGAAAGCGTATGTGTGCCCGGGTTCAATCTGCTCCCTTGCTGCAGCTGCAATCGCCTTCTTTTGCTCAACTTTTATGCTGCTTCGCTCTGTAAATGATTGAAGCTGTACAGTCCCTTTCAGGCTGGTCGCACCTCCATGCACTCGTCCCACTAAATGACTCTCAGCGAGCAACTGTAGGTCTCTTCGGATCGTTTCATCAGTAACTTGCAAGGCTTCGGCCAGATCAACAGTTCTAGCCGTACCTTTAGCTTCCAGATAGCTTAAGATTTTTCGATGCCTTTCTGTTGCAAGCATCTTCTATTTACATTGGAATTAGTTGGGTTTTGGCAAGAAATATCTTGACCTTACGGGCAAAAACGAAGATATTCGGGCAAATATCCAAAAATGTCGATATCTACTCAGAGCCCAATCTCTCGAGAGCAAGTGGAGCAACTTGTCCGAGCAAGTCTCCAAAGTCGGAGTGAGCCAACGAAGACCTCCATCTCCAAAACTGGCGGGCCCAATCCTTTGTTGGTCAACATCAGCGCACGGCACTGCCATTTAACCCAGCAGGCTGTGGAAACCCTTTTTGGCAAGGGGCATGAGCTTACTCCAAAAAAGTGGCTCTATCAGGAGGGGCAGTATGCTGCCGAAGAAGCAGTGACTCTTATTGGCCCGCGAAGTCGCGTGATCTCGAATCTTAGGATCCTCGGGCCATGTCGCGATATTGACCAAGTTGAGCTGGCCTTCACAGACGCTATTTCGCTGGGCTTCAAGATACCCGTGCGTAATTCTGGCGACATCAAAGGCACACCTGGTTGTATGTTGATGGGCCCAGCTGGTTTTTTGGAGATGGACCATGGAGTGATACGTGCTGCACCACACGTACATATGGCCCCTGAAGATGCTGAGTTTTATGGGGTCGAGAATAAGTCTTTCATGAAACTCAAGATCGGCGGTGAGGTCGGCGTAACCTTCGACCGGCTATTTGTTCGTGTTGACCCATCCTTCAAACTGGAGGTCCATATCGACACAGATGAAGGCAATGCATGTGGCTTCACCCATGAAACACCTTGTGAATTAACAAAATAATCAATTCTAGAACTACTAATCTAACCACAAACCCAACCCATAACCATGAGTGAATCAATTGGTCTAGTTGAAACAAAAGGCATCACCGGCTCAATCGAAGCCAGCGATGCGATGGCCAAGGCGGCTGCAGTCAGCCTTGTTAAGCAAATCCCAGCTGGCGGCGGTCTGCTGACAGTTCTCGTCCAAGGCGATGTCGGCAGTGTTAAAGCAGCTGTAGAAGCAGGAGCTGAAGCTGCGAACAGCGTCGGCGAACTGATCGCATCTCACGTTATTGCACGTCCACACGAGGACTTGCTCGCCAACTTTTCATAACTCGAACGGAAGACACATACAATGGCAGCTAAAAAAGCTATAGGAATGATCGAATGTAAGGGGCTGATCAGCCTCATGGAGGCCAGCGATGCCGCCCTCAAGTCAGCCGACGTCACTATGAACGGCTGGGAGAAAATCGGCAGTGGCATAGTAACCGGTTTCTTTACCGGCGACGTTGCCGCGGTTAAAGCAGCCGTGGAAGCCGGAGCGGATGCCGCTGGCTCAATTGGAGAAGTGATTGCCGTTCAGGTGATTCCACGCCCCCATGATGACCTTGGCAAACTCGGTAGCTGGATAGGCTAGCACGAACCTGGGTCTGCCTCTCTGATATTTTATTCCGGTCACCCGAGCTTCACCTGTGAAGATTCTCGTCGCCAATCTAGGATCTACCTCCTTCAAGTATCGTCTGTTGGAAATGGATGATACCAATGCTGCTGAAGTGGCATCTGGAGGTTATGAGCGTGTCACCGACTACACTGAGTGTATCGAGGACATGCTAGAGAACCTAGTCGGAAATGGGAACATCTCATCTGCCGAAGAGCTAGATGCGGTGGGCTTCAAGACCGTTCTCGGTAAAGACCTCAGTGGCTGCGTGGAGGCTGACGAATCTGTTCTTGCTGCTCTTGATGGCTTCAAGGAGGTAGCTCCAGCTCACAACCCCGCTTATGCCGAAGGTATTCGTTGCTTTCGAGAGAAACTGCCCAACGTAAAGCGTGTTGCTCTTTTTGAGACAGCGTTCTTTCAGTGGGTGGCACCCGGAGCATCCGAGTATGCCATACCCAAAGCTTGGCGCGAGCTTGGCATCCGTCGCTATGGATTCCATGGAGCCAGCCACAAGTTCGTGGCTGAGCGTTCAGCCGAGCTTCTTGGAAATGAAGTTGTGGCAGATCGGGCTCGGCGGCTCTATGTAGACGGCCCTGTTCAATATGACGGGCCCAATCTTCGTGTGCTATCTTGCCATCTTGGTGGCAGCAGCTCAGTGGTTGGAATACATAATGGCGTGGCGATTGGCTCGAGTATGGGCTTCAGCCCTCAGAGTGGACTGCCACAAAACAACCGTGTCGGTGACCTCGACTCTATGGCAATTCCCTACGTCTCGAAGATGTTAGGTCTTTCCGTGGAGGATGCTGAGCATCAGTTGACAAAGGAGAGTGGTCTTCTAGGTCTCTCCGGCATTAGCAATGACGTACGTGACATCTCAGAGAAGGCTCAAGATGGTAACGCCAATGCAAAGCTGGCTCTCGATGTACTCGTAGATAGTATACGGCATTGGGCCGGTTCGTTCTTCTTCAAAATGGGGAGCGCTGAGGCGATCGTCTTTACCGCAGGGATTGGCGAAAATCGTACGGATCTCCGAGCTGCGGTCTGCGCTGGACTAGAAGATTTAGGAGTAAAAATTGATCCTTCGGCAAACGAGAGCATTGTTCGGGGTAAGGAGGGTATCATTAGCACACCAGACTCTCGTATTCAGGTACTCGTAATCCCTGCCAATGAAGAGCTGGTTATCGCTCGGGAAGTCTATCGCTTCATGCAGTCGAAGTAGCACATCCAAATTTCAAAACCTAACTAAATTATTCAAAAAACCCAAAACCCAAAAAACCATGTCTAAACAAGCAGTAGGAATCTTAGAAACCAAGGGCCTGACCGCTCTTGTGCAAGGTACAGACGCCATCCTAAAAGCAGCCAACGTTGAACTAACTGGCCCGATGAAGGGTGTCGGTAGCGCGCTGGTAAGCTCCATCATCAAGGGTGACGTTGCAGCCGTAAAGGCAGCTATAGAAGCGGGTGCCGAGGCAGCTAGTGAATACGGCGAAGTTGTCAGTGCTCACGTTATTGCCCGCCCCCACGAAGACACAGAGACCATTCTGCCTAATTCCGCGAAGTCCGCTCGTGGCAAGAAATAGGTCCGATGTATCTTGGAAAAGTCATCGGCTCGGTCGTCTCAACCAAAAAGGAAGAGAGCCTTCGTGGACGTAAGCTCCTTATGGTTCGCCCTATGCTGGTTGACCCTGAAGACGCTAGCCGTTTCAAGCCTGGAAACAATACAATTGTGGCTATCGATACCCTGGGCGCCGGAGAGGGTGAGTTGGTGATGTTTGCTCAGGGTAGCTCTGCGCGGCAAGCGGAGGGCTTGCGCTCAGTCCCCGTCGACGCGTCTATAGTGGGACTTGTGGACACCGTCACGATCGAAGGCACTAAGACCTATGAGGCCCGCAACGGCTAAAGCCAGAACCTAGTATACACTCATGAGCCAGATAAGTGAAGCTGCCATTCGCGACGT
>CAJWWL010000215.1 GCA_913048125.1 uncultured Opitutia bacterium
CTAGTAACAAGGAAGCACCCGCACGACTCACCGAACGCACAAGAGCCAAAGGGAAACGTTCTAAACTTGCCGGAGCCATTGTATCGGTTGACGACCAAGTGGGGAAACTTCTCAAGACACTTGAAAAGCATGACCTTCGCAAAAATACGCTCGTCATTTTCTCAAGCGACAATGGAGCCAACTTGGGTGAAGGTGGTTCTTCAGCGCCCTACAGAGGAGGAAAAGGAGATGGTACGCAACAGGAAGGGTGGGTGCGCGTACCTACTGTCTTTTCTATGCCTGGCGTCATCCCCGAAGGTAAAGAGTACGATGGCCTCATTGCGAACTTCGACTTCTACTCGACCATAGCAGCTACAGTCGGACTGCCCATCCCCAAGCATTGCGACGGGGTGAATCTCTTACCCTTTCTAAACGATAAGAAAAAAGGCGACCCTCATGAGTATTTGTTCTGGCTGAACAACGAACCTGGAGACGCAGTCCGTAGGCATCTCATTGCGGTGAGATGGAAACATTGGAGACTCTACAAGAAATACGACAAGGATCCATGGCAACTCTTCGACTTAAAGTCTGATCCTCGTGAAGAAAAAGACCTTGCAAACAAGTATCCAGAATTGGTGCAGCAACTCGCCGCAAAGCATGCGGATTGGGCCAAGACTCTAGCCCCACTTGGAAAAATTCCCGAACTGAACGCTTCCAACATTTCTACCCCAAAAGGTCATGGCTGGTCATTCGCGGACAAGAATTAATAGCGGCACTAGAAATGGATAGGGACGATTCGGCATTTGCCGGTTTTAGAAACAATTTTTAGCGCAATCTAGGGTTCACTAAATCGAATCTGATAGATGCGTTTCTCAATCGATTCTCCGGACGTTTACGGACACCTCCATTTTATCGGGTAGTTTTCCGAAATAATTTCCAGTTACAGGAGCGACATCCCGGTAATCCCTGCCTGAACCAATTAAAACGTAGGTTTCATCAACTACACGGTTATTAGTGGGATCAAGTCCAAACCAACCGTGACCATTGACCAGAACTTCAACCCAAGCATGAGAGGCACCTCCACCCCTCATTATCTGGTCTCTGCTAGAGTCATAGAAATATCCACTAACATAACGAGCTGGAATTCCTAGGCAGCGACAAAGAGCGATTACTGCATGAGCAAAATCCTGACAAACGCCCTTTCGTTTTTTCAGCACCTCTGAAACATGAGTGTCAACGCTAGTGGTTGAAACGCAGTATTCGTAATTAAGGTAGACGAACTCCATTATCTGATACGCAGTCTGGAATACATCCTTCGAATCACCTTGGATTTCAACTGCCTGACGCCAAATTTCCGGAGTGATGTCTACAAAGTGAGAGCTTTGTAGGTAGGGTCTTGCCTCAGGCGAGCTCTCAACCTCCTTGAGGCTTCTCATAGGAACTCCGTAAGGGAAATTTCCAAAATCTACTCGCTTAGACGTAGTGGTAGTTGAGCGACTTTCAATTGTGAGATGGGAATGATCTTCCGGAATTTCAAAATAGTGAACCAGGTTGCCGTTTAGGTCTAGATACTGTCTTGTTTTGGTCGTTGGAAAAACACTCACAAAACACGTGATGCACTTTTGCCAATCGTTAGAAAGCGGACTCAATCTTAACTCATTGCAACTGTTTCTTACTGGGGATGGATAACTGTAGTGAGTCTTGTGTAATACATAGAGCCGCATTTCATTTGATAAGCTGCAAAGTCATTGTTGCTGCATTTGACTTTGAAGCTTTTGCAATGGTGTTGTGCTATTTATTTCTGAAGGCAAAAGTACGTAGGTCTCGAATATACTTTGGCCTACTGCGATTAACAATTTTTGGATTTCATCGATGGACTCATGAAGACCTTGGCTGATCATAGAATTAATATCTGAAAAATTCATATGGGCTAGTGCCCTACCGGAAAGCCTTTCTGCTTCATTTGTGAAGCTTCCTGAGGGAACTGCGGAGATTTCATGAAGTTGGGAATCAATACAACGAAGCGAAAAACGAAGAGAACGTGGAAAATCTTCAGAAAAGAGAAGTAAATCTGCCACATTTGAAAGCGTAAGTGCACCTCGGTATTTTTTCTTAAAAGCCGAAAATGCGCTACAAGACCTGAGAGCACGAATCAGATCCAATCTTGTAGGTTCAGAACCAAGAAGTGTAAGGGTATCAAGAACCCGACTCGTAAGATCAGCTCTTTCGAGGTATTTTCCCAAGGTCATAAACCGCCAGCCTTCATCTTGGTGAATTGTAGCATCGGATAAGCCCTGAAAAATGAGGGAAAAACGAATAATTCTGGCGTAAAATTTTGACTCCTCAGTTGCGAAATTCGAATGGGCGTCTTCAGAGTTAAGGAAGTGATATAAATTGTTTAATTCGACCCATATCTCTTCAGATAGTTGGTCCCGGACCATACGTGCATTTTCCCTAGCTGCGTTAACACAGTTTATTACCGAGCCAATCCATTGGGGAGAGAAAATGATGAAAGACCCAGGATCTTTGAATTTACCAACTTCAAATTCATTCTGGGCATACAGAGCGATCAGCGCAGAATTCCAATATTCTGCCGCACCTTGACTGAACTCTGTTTCGAGATCTGAGTCCCTATGAACCTGAACGATTCTGGTGACCCCTTCTGCCCTCTCAACAAATCGGCTCATCCACCAAAGAGTATCTGCGACCCTCGAAAGCATAATTCACCCTTTCAATACCCAAGTATCTTTACTTCCGCCCCCCTGAGAGGAATTCACCACAAGGGAATCCTTTTGCAGCGCGACTCGAGTGAGACCTCCGGGAACAATCTCAATGTCGTCACCGTAAAGAACAAATGGCCTGAGATCGACATGCCTGCCCTCTATGGAACCATCGCAAAAAGTAGGATGACGTGATAAGGAAACTATGGGTTGTGCGATGTAGTCTCGAGGAGATTTCTTTATTCTGTCAGAAAATTCTTCTCTCTCTTTTCTGCTAGAGGAAGAACCAATAAGCATGCCATAACCTCCCGATTCGTTGGCAGGTTTAATCACGAGATCTTGTAGATTTTCTAAAACGAATTTACGATCATCTTCTCGCCAACAAAGATAGGTTGGCACCTGCTCAAGAATAGGTTCTTGCGCTAAGTAATACCGGATCATCTCAGGAACGTAGGCGTAGGTGACCTTGTCATCCGCAACTCCAGTTCCAATACCGTTTGCGAGGGAAACGTTGCCTTTCAAATAGCAATTCATGAGGCCACTGACGCCCAGTAGGGAATCGTTCTTAAAAAAGCTGGGATCGAGAAAATTGTCGTCCAAACGTCTGTAGATTACATCAACCTGGACCAACCCATGCGTAGTCCTCATGAATAAAAAGTCTTCAATCGTTATGAGGTCTTTACCTTCAACGATCTCAATTCCCATTTGGCGGGCAAGGTAAGTGTGTTCAAAATATGCGCTATTGTATACCCCTGGGGTCAGGAGCACGCAGACAGGTTTCCCAGAATTGCGAGGAGACAAATACTCAAGAGTCTTGAGAAGTAAGTCTGGATAGGCTTCAACAGGACAAACGGACATTTCACGGTAGGTGCGAGGAAATGCCTTTTTCATGATCTCTCTGTTTTCGAGGAGATAAGAAACACCAGAAGGACAGCGAGCATTGTCCTCCAAAACGAGATATCTGCCCTTCTCATCGCGAATTAAATCGCTACCGCATATGTGGATGTAAATATCCTTCGGCACATTGAAACCAACCATTTCAGCCCTGTAGTGCGGTGATGATTCGACAACCTCTCTTGGAATAACCCCGTCTTTGATGATTTTTGAGTCTTTGTAGATGTCATTTAGGAAGAGATTTAAGGCGATGATCCTTTGAACCAACCCCTGTTCAATCTCGTGCCACTCATCAGATGGAATGATGCGGGGAATGAGATCAAAGGGAAAGATCCTCTCTGTACCCTCGGTCTCACCGTAAACTGTGAAGGTTACACCATGCTCAAGGAAAGATGAAGCAACTTGCTGCTGCTTTGTTTCAAGTTCTGAGTCACCAATTTGAGAGAGACGTGAGTTGATTTGTTGATAATGGTCTTGTGCGACAAAACCAGTACCGAACATTTCGTCAAAAAAACCGGTATTTGAATAGTCTTTGAATCGATTGATGGCCACTGCATCGACTGTATGCAAATTTTGAGCCATTCTCGAGAAACCACGTTTTTAGGTCATAACTCAACAAGCGCGAGATGTGGCAGCTAGATAGTAAGCATTTGAGGGGTGGGAATTAAGCAGTAGAGGAATCCTCAAAATAAAAAAAACACCCGAAAATAAATTTTTTGAAGATTTTTGAATCTAAAGTGCGCGGTTTTGCGAAAACCGACTCAAGCATCACAAAAGATGCCAACCCTTAAATTCACAACACCATGAAAAAAATAATTAAATTAGTAGCAGGAATTAGCTTACTTGGCGCGATCTTGAACGCGGCACCAAAAACAGACATTGTAGATACAGCTGTTGAAGCTGGCAGCTTCAAAACCTTAGTTGCTGCAGTAAAAGCTGCAGGTCTAGTAGACACACTCAAGGGGGACGGTCCATTCACCGTCTTTGCACCCACAGATGAAGCGTTCGCGAAGCTCCCAAAAGGCACAGTGGAATCCCTTCTCAAACCCGAGAACAAAAGCAAACTGGCAGGTATTCTGACCTACCATGTCGTTGCTGGCAAGGTTAAGGCCAAGAAAGCCGCAAAGTTGGACTCGGCTAAGACAGTGAATGGTGCAGAGCTTAAAATCAGCCCAAGTGGCAAAACCTTGATGATCAACAAATCCAAGGTCGTAAAGGCCGACATCAAAACGTCAAATGGCATAATCCACGTAATCGACCAAGTATTGCTTCCGCCAGCAAAGAAGACGGCTAGCAACACGACAAACATCATCAAACACGCCATCCATAAAGGTGTCCCTCTTTTCAACTCCGGACACCATTCGCAAACAGCCAAACTCTACATGACAGCAGGCAAGCAGATTCTGGGGCAATGCTCATCATCAACATGCTCCGATTCAATGAAGACGATCAAGGCTGCAATGCATAAAGCTTCAGCAGAACACTGCCCCACCTCACAGGCTTGGATCATGCGCAAGGCATTTGATCACGTTCTGGCCTCCTCCAAGTAACATATTTCCTTTCTACAGTCGCGGTTTAGCAACGAACCGCGACTGTAGATTGGCCCCCAACCAATTTTACACCTACATGAAATACCTGCGTTTGTTATTCCTCCCCTTTTTTTTGATATCCGCTTATGGACCAGCCAACGCAGCAAATCCTGCTGAGGCCAAGACCATAGGCCGCGTGATTAGGGAGATGCCAGAGCTATCCAGCTTTTTGCAACTCTTAGAAAAAACCGGGATAGGGTCTACTCTTTCAGAGGATACCAGAGCTAGCTACACCGTCTTTGCACCAACTGACGCAGCCTTCAAAAAACTTCCGAAGGGTACAGTAGATACATTGCTAGACCCTCGCAATGATGACCGATTGGAGGAGGTGTTTGGGTTTCATGTTAAAGAAGTTTCTGAAGCGCCAATTTTCATAGAGAAATACTCTCTCCTTCGGATGACGACAAGGCAGTTCGTATCCGTCGACTACAAAAACAAAAAAATAGGAGACGCAAAGTTTACTGGTGAGATTATTCCGTGTGCTAACGGAGTTATCTATCTAATAGACAAAGTGCTTACTCCAACCACGGATGATTTATTCCAGCGTCTGCAAAAAGACGGCAGGTTCACGATTTTCACAAAAGCGATTACGGCTAGCCGACAAGGAAAGCTATTCCAGAATATGCATGGTTTATACACCGCTTTTGCTCCGACTGATGAAGCATTTGGAAAGCTACCCAAAAAGGTACTCGATTCTCTATTTCAGCCTGAAAATGATGAAAGACTGGAGGATATCATCAAGCATCACATTACTGGTAGTGTATTCGCGTACGGAAAATCTTCAGGCGATCGAGTAAGTCTAGGAGTCTCCAATGTAACACCATTCAGTGCTTTTGGCCAACAACTCAATTACAAGATCGAAGGCGATCATGCCACCATAGACGGTGCTGAAATCACTCAGACAGACATACCATGTGCAAACGGGATCATCCACG
>CAJWWL010000216.1 GCA_913048125.1 uncultured Opitutia bacterium
TCCCCAGTCGAAAATTGCGTCAGACTCCAAGCCAATACGAGTATTACCAGTACCGAGCCACTGCATCCAAACACGTCCAGCTTCGCCCCCCTTAAATCGGAGAACAGCTAGAATAGTTGTCTGATTGTAATCATTACCAGCAATAGCTTGAGTGGAAATAGGATCAGTTAGCAACCGGTCTTCGAGAGCCAAGGCAACTCCAGGCTCATCGGCTAGGAGCTTTGGATGAAAAGTCGGACCGCCGAATGCAGTGAGGTCTCGACCATGACCAGACTTGTCTTTCCATTCCAAAAGTACAGCGCCATCAGAAAAGATGTCTTTTAGTCCATCATTGTCTGTATCCATAGCATCAAAGTGCAAAGCGGGAGATGGCACAGGCAGAATTGCATCAAGTTTTTCGGGAACTAGAACGAGCCTGATGACCTCTTGAGCTGTACCTTCATTGCCTGCGTAATTGTAGGTAATAGAGTAGATACCAGGCGTGGAAACGTCCACAGTATCTCCAGCTATTGTGACATTGTCTATTGGCAATGGAGCTCCGCTAGGTGCAAGAAGTCGAAACCCCGGGTCTGTCCATTGCCCATCCTCCGTTGATGGGACAAGGGTCTCATTACGCTTATTGACTCCGACCAGTTCAATGTAGGGCACTTCAGGAATCTCCTCTTGAGCACTTACATACCAACGGGTCACGTAATGGTTCTCTGACTGTCCACCAGTCCGACCTGCGAACCCCAGCCAAGACAAACCAAGAGCGTCAGTGGCATTTAGGCTATTGAAGTCTAAGTCGAGTGAGTCGAGGACCAGCTCGCCGTCAAAGTAGATATCAAGATCATTAGGTGCATAGTTGATCTTCAGACGATAGGGTAAATCATCCCCGCCCTGTTTGGAAAAAGTCCCGTTGACTGTAGGTTTCTCCTTGAGATCAATATCAACTAGGTTTTTGCCATCACCACGAATTCTGAGCAGTGCATTGTTATAGCTGGCAAATGCGAATGTAAGACCACTCTGGTTGATGCCCCATTCGCCAGGGTTGAGATTTAGGCCATCGGCATGATTGTGGATAACAAAGCACATCCCATCTGCCCCGCTTGCGCCCACCTTGTGATTAAAATGAAGGTCGAATTCAATCGAAAATCCAGCTCGCAAGTCATACTTCTCCTTTAACCATGCAGCACCACGCTTACTCTTGGCATTATCGGTAACTGTAAGAAAATCAGAGTCTCCGGGGAATCGAGTCCCTGGAAAATCACGCTGAATCCTAGAGTCTCCAATGAAATGAAAATCTTCTGCAGTTCCTCCGAAATGAGGATAAGCTATTTTGAAGCGTCCAGGCACAAAAAACCATCTCGTGATATCATGAGACTGAGGAACGTCTCCTGAACTAGCGACGATTCCGACCTGAGCCATTCCCTGATCATCAACCGCACCCAAGCTCTTAAGGTCTAGCAACAGATCCTCCAACACGGGTTGCCCATCAATCCAGACACTTAACTGAGAGCCTGCAAAGTCAGCGCGAAGGACATGCGGTTGGGAAGAACGATCTACAGAGTTCAACTGAAACCCCTCAAGCTGGACTACCTTTATGTCCTCGCCGCCAGAAAGCACCTTGAGGACCGGGTTATCCCCAGAAGTCAACACAGCCACAACCAAATCCTTCGACCCTGTACCAGATGGTCCCGCTTCAAGGGTAGCACCAGCTTCATCATTCTGGATGATAAAGGCTAAACCCTCGCCGCCAGAATCGTCCTCGGCCAGCATCTGAAAGGAGAACTCGGTAGAAAAGCCTTGGTCTACCCGTAGTTTTTCAGAATACCATGTTGCACCAACCTGACCAGTTACAGCATCTGTTAAGCGTAATCGCCTGACAGCGCCAGGCCGTTCAATGGAAGCATCTTGCAAAGTCTCTGCTGTCCCAACTAGGGAGAGACTCGATTCTTCGTAGTCAAAAGACTGATAGTTAAAGCTGTGTTTGGAAAGCGGGGCGATAATCTCGGCACAGACACCTCCCGCAAACAGACAAAAGCCTGAAAGCAAAGTTAACAGACGGAAGGTATTACGGGTCAGGAACAAGAGAGGTAATATAACCTCCTGCTCGTGCTACGCGCAAGTTTATAAAGGGACCTCAACGGTCAGGACAAAATGGGTCTTACCACATGACCGTGTACATCAGTAAGTCGAAAATGGCGACCTTGGTATTTATAAGTCAAACGCTCGTGGTCGATACCGAGAAGGTGCAGAATCGTGGCATGTAGGTCATGGATATGAACTCCATCTTCTGCAATATTGTAACCGTAATCATCCGTCTTGCCAAAAGTGGTGCCGGACTTGATGCCTCCGCCTGCCATCCACATAGAAAAGCATCGAGGATGGTGGTCTCGACCAAAGTTGTTAGGATTGAAACTCCCCTGACAGTAGTTGGTACGGCCAAACTCTCCTCCCCAGATTACGAGAGTGTCCTCCAGCATGCCCCTATTCTTAAGATCTGTAATGAGAGCAGCAGAAGCCTTATCGGTTTCCTTACACTGGCGACGGATGCCTCCAGGAAGACCACCATGCTGATCCCAACCTGGATGGTAAAGTTGTATGAAGCGCACATCCTTCTCGGCCAATCGTCTGGCAAGTAAGCAATTTGCTGCGTAGGTACCGGGCTTACGAGCTTCCTCTCCATAGAGACTGAAAGTAGAATCTGGCTCGTTAGAGAGATCAGTGACTTCAGGAATCGAGGCTTGCATACGAAACCCCATCTCATACTGGGCGATACGCGTCTCAAGTCTCGGGTCTCCTGTACGCTGGAGTTGTAAGTCGTGAAGTTCACGTAGACGATCAAGCATTTTGCGACGTCCCTCGCGATTGACGCCATTGGGGCTATTGAGGTAAAGGATGGCATCCTTGTCTGCTCGAAAGCGAGTGCCTGCATGCTTGCCGGGTAGAAACCCACTACCCCAAAGACGAGAAACAAGGGGCTGACCGCCCTTCCCTTTTGTGACAAGAGTGACGAAGTTGGGTAAATTATCGTTGAGCGACCCTAGACCGTGTGAAAGCCAGGCGCCCATGCTGGGTCTTCCGGGAAACTGAGATCCTGTCTGCATGAATGTAACACCTGGACCATGATTGATGGCCTCAGTATACATGGAGTTCACAATACAGAGGTCATCAGCAACCTTAGCGGTCTCAGGGAGGAGCTCGCTTATCCACTGTCCACTTTGTCCTTTTTGCTCAAACTTGAAAGGTGAACCGACAAGTGGTAGGCTGGCCTGATTACCTGACATGCCCGTAAGTCGCTGCCCCCGACGAACCGAGTCAGGCAACTCCTTTCCGGTTTCTTCAACCAGCCTAGGCTTAGGATCGAACAGGTCGAGCTGGGAGGGAGCACCAGACTGAAAGAGGTAGATTACGCGCTTGGCCTTAGCTTCATGATGCAGACCCTTACCAGACTCTGCTTGAAGAAGGTTGGCGAGAGCCACACCACCCAAGCCTCCACCAAAGCGTTGAAGAAAACTACGGCGGTTTAAGCCAAGGGTTGGTTCATATCCGGTACACTTGAGATGGGTATTCATCGCTTAGAAATAGATTCGTCAAAATTCATAAGAGTAGAAACTAAAACTGTGACTGCAGCTAGACGCGTTGGGTGCTCAGTCTTAGCATTGAACTCACCCGTAGAGAGAAAGGCTTTGGCGCTGTTAGCGTCAGAAAAGACCTGCTGTTGTTCTTTCAAAAGGCCATAAAGTATCTCGCGCTCCTTTTGGCTAGGGAATCGACTGGTCAGCAAACGAAATGCATTTTCGACAAGCTGCGTGTTATTGTCCCCGTGCTTTTCGATTAGCTTTTGAGCAGTTGCTCGTGCTGCTTCAACAAACTGTGGACCGTTTAATAAGACTAAAGTCTGCGATGCGGTATCAGTCCGTTCTCGACGAACCATACAAACGTCTCGCTTGGAAGAATCTAGAGTCATAAGCAGAGGTGTTGGCGCAGTTCGTTTCCAGAAGGTGTAGACGCTACGGCGGTATAAATTAGGAGGGCGATCTGGATTGATGGGTTTAAATGAGAACTTTAGGTCATAAGGTTTCACTCCAGGACCTCCAAACTTTCGCTGGAGAAGTTCACTCACTGCCAAGGATGAGTCACGAAGCATCTCGGAAGGAAGACGATATGCTGAACTGCGGGCTAAAAGAAGATTTTCGGGATCCATCTCGAAGGCCTTCGGCTCAACAACACTACTCTGGCGATAGGTAGCGGAAAGCACCATAGTTTTGAGCAGGTGGTGAAGATCCCATCCAGAAGAGATAAACTCTCGTGCCAACCAGTCTAGAAGCTCTGGATGAGTTGGAGGACGTCCTTGACTACCAAAGTCCTCAGACGTGGATACCAATCCTCGTCCAAAAAGCATTTGCCAATAGCGATTTACAGTAACACGGGCAAGAAGCGGATGGTCAGGAGAAGTCAACCACTGTGCCAGCCCAAGACGGTTTTTTGGCAGATTAGATGGCATAGGCGGAAGGACTACTGGGGTGGTTCGCCCCACGACTTCCCCCCGGTCTGAATAAAGCCCTCTGTTCAAAATATGAGTCTCGCGAGTAGAGGGCATTTCTTTCATGACCATGATTTCAGTAAGACGTTGGCGAGAATTGCCATAGGACTTACGGGCGTCAGAAAGTTTAATTAACTGATCTTGATATGGTTTGTAGGAAGTCCGAAGAAAGGCTTGAAATTGATCATCAGCTACAGGTTGACTGATCCCCGCAAGCTCCCCTACCTCGATAAGTGATAGTTCTCGGTCAAATACGTACAGCTCGTCTACTAAGCCATTTTTGAAGCCACGGTCTCGCATTCTTTGGCCGATAGCGAGGAAAGGATCACCGCCTCCGGTTATTTCACGCGTGAGATGATCGCGTGAGACCACCTTATCAACAAGAAGACCATTTCGATAGAGGTTGAGGCCAGATGCTCTAGAAGAACCATCGTAGGTCACTGCAACATGCGTCCACTCACCCAGAGAGAGCGGTTGCGGGTCGAGTACGCGAATGGCGTTGCCTGGCCAGAAGTGAATGAGTGCTGCCGAGGGCATTCCGTCTTCGAGGAGAAGCTCGTAGCCACGACTTGCAGCATCAGTCCATGCCTTGGAACGCCGCAATACAACAGCCCGATCCAGCTTCTCGGTGGGTTTGATCCAGAGAGCCAGACTGAATGACTGATGCCGATTGAAGTCCCCTAAGCCTTTGGGCAAGCTAACAGCGTGATCACCAGTCAAGCGAACCGCGTTCCCTACCTTTCCAGATTCGATGGTATTCTTACCACCAGTGCCTGCTGGGCGTTTTGAGTCAGCTAGGTTGGTAAATTTGCCGCCCTTGATTTCTTCGAAAGCGAGGTGAGCCACAGGCGGATACGTGACCAATAGGTTCTTTTCGAAATTTTCATCTCTTTGCTTGAATGCTTCTCTGGCTTCTACGGACTTAGCAATACGTCGCAATTCAGCCTCGGAGGACTTGATCTTCTCATCACTTGGCAATTCACCCAATTCAAGGGTAGGCGTAGGAACCGATCCCGTGAAATATGAGTATAGGCCAGCTTCGTCGATATTATTGAAAAAGGCTGAAAGCGAATAATAATCACGTTGCGTGATGGGGTCGTACTTGTGATCGTGACAACGAGTGCATTCAAAGGTCAAACCAAGGAAAGCAGTTCCGAAGGTGTGCACTCGATCAGCCACATACTCTATGCGAAATTCTTCAGGCACACTGCCTCCCTCAACCTTCTGCGAATGAAGTCGGTTGAAGCATGTGGCTAAGATTTGATCGCTGGTTGCATTGGGCAAAAGATCGCCAGCAATCTGCCAAGTAACGAAATTGTCGAATGATAGATTATCTCGGAAGGCTCGCAACACCCAGTCGCGCCAAGGCCAGACATTTCGATTACGATCAACTTGGTAGCCATAGGTATCAGCATAACGGGCAACATCAAGCCACTCCGCAGTCATACGCTCTGCGTAGGCTTCAGAGTGCAGCAGGCGCTCTAAGACCTTCTCGTAAGCATCTTCGGAGGTATCCGCGAGGAAGGTATCGAGTTCACTAAGAGTGGGAGGCAACCCAGTAAGATCAAAGCTGACTCTTCGAAT
>CAJWWL010000217.1 GCA_913048125.1 uncultured Opitutia bacterium
GAGTAACTCCTTTTCGCGGAACCGACCAACATCGTCGTACATTTCAAAAGCCATTCCCAATGGGTTCATCTTTTGGTGGCATTTCATGCAGTAAATATCATTGGTTTTATGAAAACGCTCTCGGAGGGTTTTGTCAGGATCTTCTGGAACCGTAGCATCCACTGTAATGGGAACATCTGGAATGATACCGCCCAAGAGATGCTCATAAATCCATTTCCCACGCTTGACCGGATCGTTGTCAAAGTTAGTAGAATGGGCTGTTAACCAGCTGGGCTGTGAAAGGATTCCTGCACGTTGCCCGCTCAAACGCATAACATAGCGTTGGTTATTTCGGTTCTTTTCCCCGCTAATAAAGTTCTCTTCCCGAACCTGTTTCTTGCTTACATTATAGGATGCAATCGTCTCCCAACCCGGACGAGTCGGTACATGCCGCATAAAGGCAATTTCGGTGGTGAGCAGTTCCTTCAGCACGTCCTTGTCGTCTTTTAGTATGTGCATGATGAGGAGGTCTGTATCTTTGATCAGGTCACTGGGTCGCGGATTATGACCAGGATGGCGGGAACCGTCCTTGAAAATATCCGTTGCGCCCTGATAGCCAAAATACTCCTGGAAAAACCGCAGTACTCTTTCTGCCTTACCCTTCCTTTTTTGATTGCTCGTGATTGCACTTTCATAGATGCGGGCTACGTGATCTTTGATGACCTTAGAGTCTCCCAGTTTTTTAGCAGAAAGGTCGGAGAAAATCTCTTTGTCCGGTCCCCCATCAGTTAATGCATATCCCAGAGCATAAGCAATCTCAGCCTGGCTCAACATTCGACGATTATCCGGTAATTGCTCCCCCAACCCCAGCTCCATCCTGTAGATAGATTCGGGCATCATCAAAATCGAGGTCATGGTAAGTTGGAGTCCCGTGTGATTGCCAAAAGACTGAATACTCTCTTCCAACCTCTTGGACATTTTATCAATATCCTTGGCAGAAGGTGAACGCCGCAGGGCGGTTTTTAACTGGTTGGCTACCGCATTTTTCAAGTCTGTGTCAGGCGGCATCTCATCACCATATGCGATGCGCCAGAATACATTCTTCTGGAGTCCCCCAAGTTTGGCAGATGGACGTTTCCTATCATTTTCAAAATCAGTAGCCTTGTTTGTCTCAAATTGCTGAACCAGAGCTTTCTGCCTCTTCTTCAGCCCTTCATTCGCTGGATTTTTCTTGAGAGCAACTACCAAGTCCTGAAGCTCTTTTTCCAAGTTACGCCGCTTACTAAGGATTTGCTGTTTCCAGATCCCATCCTGTGCTTCCAACATTGCCTCAGATGGCCCGATCTGCTTCTCCACCACCGATCTTGCCTTCACCAAGAGGAGTTCGATGGTGGGTTTGTCCATGCTCCACATGTGGGCATAGTCCTTGAAGCCCTCATCTTGCGATAAGCTAAAGGGACTGCTTTGCCCGTCAATGTAAGGGCTGATCCGCCAGATTCTAGGACGGGAGAAGGCGGGGCCTTTGTGTTCACCACTGAAGAGTTCGGCGTGGTTTACGTAGTTACCATACTTGGGAGCCGAACGAAGTTGCTCCACAGGGTTCCCGGATAGGTGAAGCTGTCGGGTAATTCCAGCAATGATCGTTTTACGTTCTTTGTCACTGGGCTGCTTCTCATCTTCCGGTGGCATCTCTCGGTTTTCCAGCTTGCTGAGCACTGACAACCAGCGACGGACTTCTTCAGCTGAATCAAACTTCATCCCGATGTCGTGGAGGGCAGTGTCTCCCTTTTGCTTCTTTTCTCCGTGGCATCGGACACAATGCCCCTCAAGAAACTGTGTAGCCTTAATTTGAAATCCCTGATCTCCTTGGTTGCCCACCAAACAAAGCAAGGAAGACTTTACCACAAGAAGGCATATGACAGGCAAGGAAAAGACTCTGGTTCTCACAACATTCAAAAATAGTCCTGCACATAAGAGTTAAGACCAACATTGTGCATTCTTGAGTTAGATGATTTGAATTATGAGACAAAATCTAAAGGAACAAATTCGACCCAACGAAATTACTCCCAAATTAATACTCAAATTCTTCAAAGTGAGATAAGTGTTGAAGCAGCTGAAAGAGGTAGGGGCAAGAAATCGTTAATTCTAAGAGAATTTGATTAATGAGGTGTGCGGAATCATTAAGATTGATCGCTTTTTTAATGTGCTGCAGAAAAGTGAAATTTTTAGGATTAAAGGAAATACTGGTTATCCTTGACCCCTAAAAGACATGTCGCAAAAAAGCTTAAAAAATACGCCAAACAACGGATGAAAACTGTGTCAATTATTTCAGCAATTGATATAGAATGTAGATGTTTAGGTCCCAGAAAGATGAACAAGTTTATTTTGCAAATAAGATGAAGTGGTGTTTGGGCAGAATGGCCAAATGTAACCAAGCAACCTTCAGGGTGGCAGGTGCGATACTATTATTCGGGCAAGTGCAAGTATCCAGTGGCAGTATCGACTCTGTTGCCCTAGAGGAACATGCAACACGTGTAATGCGCACCTATTGCGTTTCCTGCCATGGTGCCGAAACACAAAAGGGCAAGGTTCGGGTGGACTCCTTGGAGACCATTGATGCGGTGGATCGCCAAGAATTGTTCAGCAAGATGCAAGAAGTTCTCCAGTTTGGGGAGATGCCTCCTGAGGAGGAAAAGCAGCCAACCGAAGCAGAGAAGAAAGTTTTGCAGCAATGGCTGAATAGCCAACTAACTGGTGAGGCAGCGAAGGCACTCGCTGAGAAACTGGAACGGTTCGAGTACGGCAACGTGGTCTCCCACAAGGATCTATTTTCTGGCGAATACGCCCACCTACCTGGATACACTCATGACCGGCGCTGGATGATCAGCGAGTATATCTTCAACGAGAAAATCAATCGCTTGCTCAATTACCGCCCAAACCGGAAAATCTATGGGACTATCTACCAAGTGCAGGGAGACAGCGGTGTTCACTGGAGTCCCAAAACGGAGCATGGAAACAAGTTCCGAAGAACCATCACAAACCCGTTTTTATTACCGGAAAAAGTAGGTGTCCGCTACAGTTCGAGTAAGCGTCTGACGACCGGCCACCTATTGACAATGGTGGGAAACGCCAAGCGGGTTGCGGGGCATATGTCATCCGCATCCATCATGAAGGCGCACTACCCGGCTACCTACGCATTGATGAAGGTTGAACTGGAGCAACGCGAAACCCTCCGTTCCCGCGAGAACTTTCTCAAGACCTATTCCTTCATGGCCCGGTTGCTCGAAGACATCTATGCCGAAAAACATGAGGAGCTGCTGCCAAAGGTCGTCCGGCAAGAAATACCTTATCCAGGGCCACCGAAACATCAGGCCAACGGCATTCAAAAGCGGCATGAAAACCTCGAATTTTTAGGTCGGTTCGACCGCGAAGATATCCAGGCCATCCTTCGGGGAATCACTAACTACAAGCAAACCGAATACAAGGTCGAGGAAATCACCGAAAAATCCGAATCGGACAACAAAGGCAATGCCGTTTGGGCGCCTTACAGCGAAGCCAACCTGGCGGAATACAACCACATCATCGAGCAATGCGAAAGAGACTGGTTTCTGGAGGGCGTCACCGACTACCGCATTCAAAACCGCATCACCACCATGAAGCTGTTTTACGATACCTGGGACATGAACAAGCTCTATCCCCATATCCAAAAAGGGAACTACTCAGAACCAAAGTACGTTCCGCTCAGCAAAGCCGAAATGGACGTCATCACCAAGGCCATCAAGAAAAACCGCAAACCGGGCGACCGGCACGTCCAAATCATCGAAAAGTGCCTTTCCGACTGGCAGGCTGAATTCAAGGAGGCGCGTGAATCAACAACTGGCGAGGACAAAAACTTGTTCGTCAAGTTCGTCATCGAGCTATACCAACAAATCCTCGAACGCCAACCGACGGATTCGGAATTGGATGAAAACATCGGGCAGTTCAAACTGTATCTCTCGAAATTGGATCGGCAGAAGGCCATTGCGAAGCTTGTTGAGTCCCTTGTCCTGAGCACTGAGTTTGCTTATCGCAATGAGTTTGGCCAAGGGGAAGCGGACGAACACGGCCGACGCTTGATGTCGCCCCGCAATGCAAGCTACGCCCTCGCCTATGCCTTGACCGACGACGGACCGGATGAAAAGTTGGCCAAGGCAGCGGAAGAGGGAAACTTGGATTCCCGCAAGGACTATGAGCGGGAGGTCCGCCGGCTTTTGGCTATTCGGGACAAATGGAATATCATCGACGAGAACGTTCAGGCCGCCAACCTCAACCCCAGCGTCACGAACCAACCGATCCGCAAGTTGCGTTTCTTCCGCGAGTTTTTTGGCTATCCGAAGGCCCAAAGCGTCTTCAAGGACGATTCGCGTTTTGGAGCGGGACGGCACGAGCAAGCGGTCAGTCGACTGATCGAAGAGGCGGATATGATGGTCGAGCACATCCTCCGAAAAGACGAGCAAGTCATTGAGACTTTGCTGACCTCCGACAAATTCTACGTCTTTCACAACGGAGACAACGCATCCATGAAAGCCGCCTCCGATTCGCTGAAAAGTATTTACGAGATGTTCAAGGACAAAGACTGGCAGGGATGGAAACCGGAAGACGTCGCCCCGCACGAAGCTTTTTTGAGAAACCACTGGGAGTTTCAACGCGAGAAACAAGGCGATCACCCGAAAATTCTCAGGAAGCTGCAAAAAATGATGGAAGGACTTGAACTGCACTTCAGCGAAGGCCAGACCGGCGCCCTGCCTTATATGAAAAACGGAATGGGATTCTGGCACGGCGGACCGGTGCTCGGACGGAGCGGACAGCAAATGCGGGGCGAACAAGTCACCACCTACTGGAATTTGAATTGGAAGACTTGGGACTATCCGACCAATCAACCGGCCACCATTCCCAACCGCAAAGGCATTTTGACCCATCCCGCCTGGTTGATTGCCCACGCTCAGAACCTGGAGACGGACCCCATTCACCGTGGCAAATGGATTCGCGAGAAGTTGTTGGCCGGAACGATCCCCGACGTACCGATCACCGTGGATGCCGTGATTCCGCCCGACCCCCACAAGACCCTCCGCCAGAGGATGGAAAACCGCACGGGTGACTCCTACTGCTGGCGTTGCCACCAAAAGATGGATCCCCTGGGCTTCCCCTTCGAGATTTACGACGACTTCGGACGGCACCGCACTGCCGAGAACCTGGAACACCCGGAAAACTTAATCAAAGAAGCCAAGCGTGGTGAGGTAAACTCTTTCGGTGCCTCGCTCGCGGTTTACAAGACCTTGCCGGTCGATCCTCGTGGAGTGCTCAAGGGAACGGATGACCCGAAACTGGACGGCAAGGTCGAGGATGCATTCGATTTGATCGACCGGTTGGCAAGGTCGGAAAAGGTACGGCAGTCGATCATTCGCCATGCCTTTCGCTACTTTTTGGGACGCAACGAAACCCTGACCGACTCAAAGACTTTGATTGACGCAGACAGAGCCTATGTCGACAATGAAGGCAGCTTCGACGAAGTGATCGTTTCCCTCTTAACCTCGGACTCCTTCATTTACCGCAAGCCAACCACAAAGGAATAAGCCATGTTGATCAACCGAAGAGAACTGCTGAAGAGAACGGCCTTGGGAACGGCCAGTCTCGCGCTCACGCCCTCCTTCACCCACCTAAGGGCCGCTTCAGCAAAGCATTCGGTTGGTTTCCCTCACCGGTTCGTTTTCATTCGTAAGTCCAACGGAAACCTGCCCACCCAATTCGGCCTTCCCTCCTTTTCCGCCGAGGAGTTGAAAAAGCACGAGGAAAAAGAGAAAGGTGCTTTAGGGAAACTTAAAGATGCTATTCTTCCTGATCAAGAAGAGCAAGCTGCAATCATAAGTACAGCTGTCCGTATGGGCGTGTTGATTTGGTCGGGCGGAATTTTGACTTTAAATTACGTAGCCATACCTGGCGTTCCCCAACAGAAAATTGATCCTACATTTATAGCTTCGGTTTTTACAGGCGTTCTAGCGAGCTTTGGCATTCAAACTGCATCTAAGAAAGGTGACGGTACTATGAAGATGCAGAA
>CAJWWL010000218.1 GCA_913048125.1 uncultured Opitutia bacterium
TTATTTTATCCCTTTCCTCTTGTGTTATATCAAATAAAGTTTTTATATTTTTACTTTTAATATCAACACTATCGTCGGGTACAAAAATAAATTTATTATCTTCCCCATGTTCGACTTCTGTTAATAAAACGCCTATAAGTTTACACTTAATTGTAGAACAAGGTAATAATGAATGATCACATAATACTACTGCATCCAAAGGATCCTTATCACGACCTAATGTATTTGGAATATAACCATAATTTCCTGGATATGCCATTGCAGTATGAAGTACACGATCACATCTTAATGACCCATCTGGACATTTTTCATATTTAATGTATGAACCAGAAGGAATTTCAACAAACCCGGAAGGTGGCCCTTCAGGGATCACCCATTCAGTAGAAGGCATAGACTCCCAAGAACAGTTACAAAAACAATAGAACCAACGCGGCGAACTGGACTGAGCAACATACCATAGCCAATTTTCGTGATTAGAGCTGTATATGTATGGATAGCTTCTATGGTCTACCCACCACCATCCCATTTCCATATCGTGGAGCCAAAACTTGCCAGCAACCTTGCCCAGTCCTTGACCATCACCCCAAGAAAGGAACATCCAACCGTGCTGAAGGTGATAGATCCAATCGTCATCTTCGATCAGAAAGTAACCAAACCAGTCTAGAAAGTACCAGTTATCTTCCAGTGATGCAGCATCCTTAAAAACTTGTCGTGTATTAGCACTTACGCCGACCTGCGTGATGGAAAGGAGTATTAAAGCCAACAAAAATTGGTAGATCTTGGGGCTGGCATGAGAAGACATGGAGAAGTAGGTAGGAGGATTCCTTCTTTTCTGCAATAGAAATCCTTTAGCCAATTATGCGAAATAAAGCCGTAAACCTAAAAGTAAGACTGTGAAGTTGGCTTGATAATCAGTTCTGGAATGTGAGCACGCTGAGGTAGATTAGCCACCATGAGAACAGCAGCAGCGACATCTTCGGGTTGGAGAATCTTCTTACGATGTGACTCAGGAGGAGGGATGGGTCTTTTGTCAAGAATAGGAGTGTTCACTTCTCCAGGGAAGATGCTAGTGATCCGGATGCCTGTTTCGCGAACTTCCTCAGCAACTGTTGCCCCCAAAGCAGTCATGGCAAATTTAGAAGCATTGTAAGCAACACCTCCAAGAGGGGCAGCACGCTTACCGGCAACTGATGATATATTTATGATTACTCCATCAGCTCTAGGACGCATGTTATCGAGTGCAAATCGCATGCAGTCATAAGCTCCTGTTGCGTTAACTCGCATCAACAAATCCCAGTCCTCAGGGGATAGTCTATCAATAGAACGATCAGGAACGTTAAGTCCCGCACAGTTTACTAGAATGTCTAGATCGCCAACCTCATGCTCGAACCAATCGAACAGGGATTCTACAGAACTGCGCATTCCGACATCAACGCTACGAGTTTTAAATTGTGCCCTCTCCGACAGTTTTGATGCTACATTCTCAAGTTTGGAAATACTACGCCCTGCGACAACCACAGACCAACCTTGCTCGGCAAATGACAAAGCAATAGCTTCTCCCATGCCCGACCCACCACCGATAATGAGAGTATTTTTTACTGTTTCAGGCGTCTTATTCATAAGGGTATCTGGATACCCTAGACGTAGAAACTGTCAATTCAGGACTGGATTCGTTATCTAGTGAGAATTTTCTCTATAGCTTGAATCAGCTTTGGTATTTCTAGTGGTTTAGAAAAAAACTCAATGACGCCCAGTCGGTCCGCTTCCTCACGTAAAACATCTACTGCATATGCACTCATTGCGATGAAATATGGTTTGTAATCTAAAAGATCCTGAATCTGACGGATAGATTCCACACCATTAATACCAGGCATCCGAATATCGACGATAACGAGATCGTACAGATTGGCATCACATTCGGAAAGAGCATCTAAGCCATTCGAAACGCTGCGTACAATGTATCCGCGCAGACTGAGTATATCGCAAAGAGATTCACGCACGGCATCGTGGTCATCAACCACAAGAATGGCTTTTCTTTCCATTTTCTCGCTAGGATTGACTGACGAGGCTCAGTACATCTGGCACTTCATCGTTCAGCCTCTCTTTCGGACAATAGAGAGGCAAGGAAACATCCACTTGAGTACCAGCACCCTCGGTACTCTCGAATTCAATAGTTCCACCATGCCGGTCTTCGACAATCTCACGGCAAATGCTCAGACCAAGACCTGAACCATTAGGATTGGTGGTAAATAATGGCTCAAAAAGCCTAGACAAAGCCTCCTCGTTCATGCCATGCCCGTTATCAGTAATTTGAACCTTCGCAAAGTCTCCTTCACGAGCTATTCGGATCCATACAGCTGCATCCTCTACATTGGCCACTGCAGCTTTTGCGTTGTCCAAAAGATTAACAAAAACCTGACGAAGCTGTAGGTAGTCTCCCCAGACATGAGTTGCTTCTGAAGAGAATTCGAAGTTCAGCCTTCCCCATTCTTCTACCCACACTCGAGAAGTTGAGAGTTTAAGAACATCAGCTAAGTCCACCTTCTCCTTCTTGCGTTGCTTTTCCACTCGGGTAGCGCCAAGGAGGTTGGAAATCACAAGATTGGATGATTCTATTTCTGATGCAATCATTGCCAAATGCTTTTGAATAAGCTGGCTGCTTGCCTGGTCATCCTGACCCTCATCCATTAGCATTTGAATAAGATAAACGGATTGACGTACCGCACTGAGTGGATTGCGCAATTCATGAGCTATATTCCCAGAGATCCGACCAATCAGTGCAAGTTTCTCTTGTCGATCCATCCGGGCTCGAGCTTGGGCCAGTTCACTAGTCTTCTCTTGAACACGGCGGTCCAACTCATCTCTGGAATTCAATAATGCCTGTTCTGCCTTCTTTGCTCGAGTCACATCAATAGATATTCGTAAGATAGCATTCTTTTGAGAGCCTGACTGAACATAGGGTATTTTAGTTGTCTGGAGATTAATCACTTCACCGGAGTGATTAACAAAAGTCTCCTCAGAGAAATGGGGGCGACCTGTTTCGATCACCTCCTGATCACTTCGCTCCATTACTTCATGCAATTCACGAGGAAACCATTTAGCAGCTAAAGTGCCCAACATGCTCTCTGCTGAAGAGCCAACTGCATCAGCCATAGCCTGATTAACTAGAATGAGATGGCCTTTATGGTCCTTAGCAAATATCATATGGGGGACCAAGTTAATTACTTGTCGAAGGCGAGCATGACTTTGACGGAGATCACTTTCACGCTCTTGAAGTCGATCCATCATATTGTTGAAAGTGTCCGTCAAAACTCCTAATTCATCCTCACCTTGTTTTTGCACACGAATAGAAAACCCATCTTCTGACTGACCAACCTTTGATGCCGCCTGAGCAAGTTCTCTCATTGGGTTCCGAATCAACCGATTCAACCAGGTGGAAGTAAGAAGGGTCAGGAGCAAGACTCCTATAAGGATGCCGGCAATAATCCATCCCACCATGTTCATTCGCTTCTGGAAGCTGCTGAGGTCACGATAGATGTGCAGATACCCGACTACTTTTCCTGAAGATTGGATGGGTTGGGTAATATAAGCCTTATCATCTGAAAACTGAGCAACGGGAGCGTTGTCTCTCATAAAAGGCTGCGCAGTCGATCCATCACGGACGTATTGAGCAAAAACCTGACCATCGGCATTAAAAAGAGCCGCTTCCAAAATCTGATTATTCAAACCCTTGTAGTCTACCAATTCTGAAGCAGTAATATCATCGTGAAACAGAATAGCAGGGATACTAGCGTCGCCAAGCTGTGCTGCCATGTTTCTGAGTTCAGAGGCAACACCTTCCCTCATTGTGTATCCAAGTAAATACATGAAGCACAAAGCTGCCAAAACGAGGGCAAACAAAGTGGTCGCCATCGTATAAAGGGCAATCTTTGTGCGGAAACTGAACTTCATGATGAGGGCATAAGGATATATTAGATCTATTTAAGATATGTCTAGTAAATACCACTTATATATCTAATTAATTATTTACCAAACCTAATTTGATTAAATATATTTCATCTTGTGTATCGTTAGGTTGAAAGATGGAACAACCTAAAGACTCGTCGTTTCTAAGGCAGAAAATCTGCAGCTGAAAAATTTAGCTCAGAACTATTCCCGCTAGAGAGCATTGCGTTAATTTTGACCCAACTTTCGAACTGACTATATTCAGGATATTAAACCTAAAAGACGTACGTCGATTGTAACTTGCGAGCTGAGCATCTCAATATCTGGGAGTCGACCCAAGGTGCTAAGGAGATACAAGCGGTGGAGTATACTTGCTTGGGTTTAGAAGTATTGGGAAAAATGCAACCTGAGCAAGTTTCTAAAATATTCAGAATAGATAACAGCTAAATCTCCTAACGAACTACACTCCAGGTTTCTTCGAATACGGTATAGGTACAAATAGATTTTGTAGAGTCAGATTGCTCAATCGAATGCCTCTAAGATCAACCACTTTAGAGGGATGAAAAGACCACGGATTACTTGTTGATTCGCCAGTTAATCACTTATTGAGGTGTAGTCCGTGTAGTGATGTTACAGAAGTTACTCTTTCTTAGTGGAGGCTTTCTTAGGGCGTTTGCTTTCAAACTCGAAGGAAAGCTTGTTGTTACTAATCGCGAGTCTTGCAGAAAAATAGCGACCACTCTTTTTCGATCGAAAACCTTCTATCAAATCAGTTTTTTCACCTGAAAGTAACTTCAGAAACTGCTCTTTGGGAATTGCCTTGCCCAAAACATTTCGACTGAAACGCTTAAATGGAGAGGGAGGATCACAGGAACAATCAGCGCAAATATATGCTTTCGAAGTCTCGTAAATGGTCTCTTTACAAGGACAAACACCTATCTTCTCTCCGCCACGGGGATCCTCTTCTGGTTCGTTACCCTCAGACTGACCCTCGCGCTGGGGAGTATCACGCTCGAAGTCGAACTTTACACGATTGTCTGTCGAGTCAAAGCGCAGGAAAGCACTGAATGGCTTTTTTGCTTTTGAAAGAAATCCATCAAAAGGACCCGCTGAACCCTTCTCGAAAATCTCGGAGATTTCATCTAGGGTAATACGACGGTTGCCCATAGTTTTGTTGATCCTGAGCTTTCCGTCCTGAGAAATGTAGTGGGTGAGACTCTCCTGTAAGTGCTGACCATCAGTTGGAGAGTTCACATCAGTTTGTTTGAGAAATTTTCCAGATTCCTCATACTTGCTAGCTCGGTCGACAATAGTTTTGGTGAAGCCAACGATTCCATCCATGAAATCTTGGCGAGAAAGCTCACCTTGCTCCATCTGGAGAAGTTTGTGTTCCCACTCCCCTGTCATATCCGGACTGGTAAGACCTTCGACCTCAACAGCATCGAGGAACTCTATGAGATCCTCAGCTTTTTCACGAGGATGAATATCCCGACCTTCTCTTTTAATATACTCTTCTTTTAGCAGGTGCTCAATAGTAGCAGCACGTGTTGCGGGAGTGCCTAAGCCTTTTTCTTTCATTGCTTGAGCCATATCTTCGTCTTCCACAAGACGCCCAGCACCTTCCATAGCAGCAAGCAAAGTTGCTTCAGTGTAGCGTGGAGGAGGCTTGGTAGCTTCTTCAGTACGCTCAGTAGAGAGCAGGATCGCTGAGGGAGGATCTCCATCAGCAGGGCTCAACGGGACAAGATTTTCTTTGCTTGCGCCGTCCTTGCCGTAGACTGAAAGCCATGATGGCTCAACAAGCACCTTTCCTTCTGTTTTAAAAGTGTGCTCCTCCAAACGAGTTAGCCGAGTGGTAACATCAAATTGTGCAGGAGGGTAAAAGGTAGCAATAAAGCGGCGAACGATCATTCCGTAAATTTTTAGATCGTCACCGGATAAATCTTTAGGTTGGTTGGTCGGAACAATAGCAAAGTGATCACTGATTTGCTTGTTGTTGAAGATTTTCCTGTTGCCAGTAGCGACCCAGCCGTTTTCAAGGACTTTTTCGGCATGAGGTTGAAGCTCACCACCGATAGACTTGAGGATTCCAAT
>CAJWWL010000219.1 GCA_913048125.1 uncultured Opitutia bacterium
TCTAGCGCCTCTAGCACCCCCACACATGTAACAAAACCTGTTCTGCCCTAAACCCTTAAGGTAGATTTGTGGAATTGCAACATGTCCTCACGGAAAATGTATGCCTGTTCCCCAGAGCTGCCCACATGTGCACCTCGCCTACCAAAGCCACCTTCAATTGCAGCCAAAAAATGCGTTCGGTCAGTTGAAAGTGAGTTTGCCTCTCCAGTAACAGGATCAATCATTGCTCCAGTAGCGTCCAAATACACGGTTGGGGCTTCAGGAGCGACGCTTGCTTCAGGAATTTCATATACTTCTTCATCCCAGTCGAAACTGTGCGATGCCCCCTTAACGATTCGAATTGAAGCATCACCACCGTCAAGTGCGACTGCTTGAATCTGGGATTGGACTTGCTGAACTGAAAGCCAATCATCTCGTTCCCCTACTATTGCTCTCACCTTCGTATGGCCAACGGATGGCTTAAGAAATTGGTGACCACACCACGGATACACCGCATAAACCCCTTCAAAACAAAGATTGCTTCCGATAATGGGGTCAGCGAATTGCCGCGTACTTGCCATTAGAACAGCAGATCCTCCTCTACTATGTCCTTGAGCGGAAATCCGATTAGCATCAATTCTTGGATGCTTAGCAATAGTTTCTAGAGCCATCAAGACATCAAATGCACTCGCAGCGAAAGAAAAGGGGGTCTGGTTTGCAACTGTTGACTCCACATTCCTATTCGTAAAAGGGTCTATCACAAAGGCAGTTATGCCTTGAGAAACAATCGTTTCCGCGTGCTGCAGATGGTTCTCACCGACTCCCAAACTTCCTGGCACGACAATGACGGCGGGAGATAAATTATCCGAGGAAGCAATGAAAAGTTTTCCACTGATGTTAATTCGTTCAATTTGATGAGGTGCCTCGATCGCCTCGAAATAGTTCAGGGGATTCCCCGATTCAAAAACAATTGATTCACCAACAACTCCTGCAAGGGAAAAGTTCTCAAGATAAAAATTTTCAGCATGACCCACGTTACGATTCTAGGCTTAAGGAGTGAAAAGGCTCTTAAATCTGTTTCTATGCCTTACTTATTTACCGATAAAGTTCACTAGGTTCCGTCATCACAAAAACACAGTTGGAGCTATTAAACCCTTGTAAACACAAGGCCTCTAGCGCCTCTAGCACCCCCACACATGTAACAAAACCTGATCTGCCCTAAACTAAACCCATGGTTAAAGGGGTCGCCACAAGCATCATCACCGTCGCTACCCTGATGAGCTGTCTCGTAGCCTGTTCGGGGTCAAACAGTGACGCTGAGTTACGAGCGAAAATTGCAGATTTGGAAGAGGAATTAGAGGAACTAGAGGAACAGCAAATCGCTTCAAATGACCTAGATGCGGAAAGCACAACAACTGATGCAGAACCGGAAAGCACAACAACTGATGCAGAACCGGAAAGCACAGCAACTGATGCAAAATCGGAAACGAACGATATAGAAGCGCCTGACCTGACGATCATGTCTAAACATCCAACGATTGAATGCCTAAATGGGGTCTTTGATAAATTCGTCAATGTCTTTGGCATGTACGTGGTGGCAACTCCCGAAGCTCCTGAATCTTTTGTTAATCACTCTGCGGGTGTACTTGCCCAATACCTCGATAATGATGAAGATGGGTATGTTGACAACCAAAAGGTCCTAGATTTCCTAGTTGAAGCCAACCGAGTTGTCCCTCTGTGGTCACAAAGCGACTCGGAAAGTTTCTTCGAAGATACTGACAGAGGAGCTTTATGCGAAGAAAGGGTTACCTTCGGAGCAAGTATGTTCCTCAATGACAGATGGGCGTTAGGGGGAATAGAAACTTCCGGAGATTGGGATACAAACCTTGAAGAAATCTGGCATATTATTACTTGGGGCTGGGATCACGTCTATCCGGTAGATTTCGGTGTTATGCGAGGGAATAGCCAAATCGGTGAAGCCATGGATGCAGCTCGAGGTGGCCAATTTCAAGTTCCTCCTGAAACTTACCCAGAAGAAGCATGGTACAAATACTATGACCCCACCTGTGAATACGCCTGTCAAATATATGAATATTTTTACTGGATTCTTATGGCAAACATCGGCGCTTTAGATCCGCAATATACAGATAAATGTGAAAGATCAAAACCTGAATGGTATGTCTGTACAAAAGAGGAGCTACAACAAGTAGATCCTAAAGCTTACGATTTACTCAATAATCAAGGGTTTAAACTCCCGACCCGAATCCCTAACGGTCTATATAGAGAGTCCTCAGGACGAGAAACCTTACCTAGCGCTGAGTCCCAAGACTTGCGCGGCACCCAAGAAATTGACGCATGTAAGTTGATTGGGCCCGATGGAGCACTTTCACTAGCTCATGACAGGCCGATACATAGATTGAATACAGTCGGTTCTATCAAAACAGTGGTTCTTTTTGCTGATTTTGCAAATGTTTCAGCTAATGAAAGCACTGAGGACATATTTTCTATTATCTCCCCTGGAGCAGAGAACTTCTTTAGAGACCAGTCTTACGGGCGACTATCGCTATCCCTTTTCCCCCATCATGAATGGTTACGGCTCAGTGGGCCAACATCGACTTATCGTGATGCTCTAACTTCTTATACTGGGCATAGAGACTGGATCCAAGAGGCAATGAATTTAGCTGATGACAGTGTTGATTTCTCAGATACTGATGCGGTTTTAGTGGTTTCGCCACCGAACGCTGGAGACATACCTTACGGCCCGGCTCTTATGGGATGGTCTGCAGCCTACGCTGATGATGGTTCGCTTAACGCTGACGGAAGATATATAGCAAACGCAGTAACTTCGGGCGCTGATCTCACTTATTGGGGAGATCTCTGGTACCCACATGAAATGGGTCACTCACTCGGACTGCCAGACCTATATGGAGCAACAATTTCCGGCCGAGCTGGTTTCACAAGACCCTTCAGCCTTATGGATGACATTGGAAGTACAGCACCCGGTTACATGGGATACTCCCGGTGGATTCTTAAGTGGTTAGATGATTCACAAATAGCCTGCATTAATGGAAACACCACCGTAGCGCTTACTCCAATTGAAACACATGGCGGGCTTAAAATTGCACTTGTTCCGTTTGGCCAAACACGTGCTCTTGTAATTGAGAGCAGGAGAAAAATCGGCTACGACATAGCTTTAGAGCGTGAAGGAGCGGTTGTGTACATCGTCGATACTGAAAATGGATTCGGCGGAGGAAGTGGGGAAGGCCCTATGGAAGTGCTGAACAACGCACAAGCTTTACTACCTAACGAATCGCTAACCTACGAGAACGTAACCATCACTGTTCAAGAAGCGAATTTAACAGGCGATATTATCCAAATCGAAATTAACGACTAGGCACAGTACCCGTCTTTATGGGTTTGGGAGGATAGCCATTTGTTGCTCGGCTGGAAGCTCCAAGAACTCTTCAAATTCAACATAGAACTCTTCCATGGTTAGCCCGAAGGCTTTCTCAAAGGCCCCATCGACTCCGAGTTCATAAACGTTGGGATAGAACGTAAAGAAAAAGTCGTCAAGCGAACTTTGATTGACAAGCCAAGCGGTCGCCCATTGGCCGGTGGCATACTGCATTACTCCGAAGCAGAGCCCACAGTAACTCCCTACTCGCTCTCGGCTATCAGCAAGATCTCGAATTGTCAGGTCGGGTACGAGATCCCTCAGGTCTTGTGTCTGCTCTAGTGCGTAAGCCATTTCTTGTTCGAAGGAAATCCACCCTTTTTGATCAGCCAGATACAAGGCGAGAAACTCGGCTGCACCTTCCTCCATCCAAATAGGTGACTCTAATCCAAATACGTCTGCTTCCGCGTATAGGTTATGGGCGTTCTGGAAGATGTGGACGTATTCGTGGGCGGAGATCTTGGCACCATAGTCTCCCATATTGCCGGGATTGCCAATGACAAATGACTGTGTAGGTGATGAACGTCGCCGAGAATGCTGGGCGAACGCATTCGACCCCCCGTAGTAGGCCATTTCGTAAATCCCGACCCCTTGGTCGTTAGGGCACCTTTCCAGAAGATCTGCTCTGTCATATGCCCAGGAGCAGTAATCTTCTATTGCTTCGTCAGTAGCGGAAGTGTCAGACCCGATAATGTACACCCGCATGGGGCCATATGACCCGAGGTATTCCTCAGCAGCTTGTATTCCTTTTTTCACGATCTCAAGCGAATCGGAAGACAGGTCAGAAGTCAAGAAGTAGGTGGCTGGTGTATCTAAGGGCTTATTCCATCCTAAATCTGCGAGCTGTTGCGCTGATTCCCGAGTTTCTCTATCTAGAGGTCGAAATCGTTGTTCGGAAGAATCCAAGGAGGCGTATGGCCGGTAAATTTTATGTACCCAGCAAAACTCATCGTCTAACCGCTCTTGAGTGCTATCTGAAGATGTTTCTGTGGCAGGTCCGCAGCCATATTGTGAAGCGTTAGAAGTCCACTCCCAGCACATTTCTTGTTCGCTGGATTCACATTCCCAATCTACATCCGAATAATCTGGGCGCTCATGATAATCCTCATGTGAATCCTCATGTGAATTCCCACGAGAAGAATACGAGTAGCCAACTGCATCACAGTCTTCCCTGAATCTTTCGCTTTCAAGATAAGGGTCGAGTTCAGAAGCAATAAGCCCTAAAAACATTTGTTCGATTTCTATGTAGCCCAAACCAGACAGGTCAACAATCAGGTCGACTACGCACTCAACGACCTCAGGCGGATCTCCAGGTCCGAGGTCCAGAAGTGTGTTGATAAGAAATTGTCGTTCGGCGTCACCTTCGTCATGACCTTCTTCGTCATGACCTTCTTCTGGTGTTTCTTCAACAGTAGGTTCGGGGGTGGGAGCTACAACTTGTGTTGTCCCACCGCAGGCTACGAGACTGCCCATGAGAACACCGACGGTGATGATGCTGGTGGCGACCCCTTTAATCATGGCTTTAGTGTAGGGCACAACAGGTCTTGTCACTGTGTTGGGGTGCTAGTGGGGCATGTGTTTACAGAGGATTTAGGAGCGGAGCGGGGGAAGAGAATCGAAGCCCAGAGTATGTGGGCTATGTTGTTAGTACATATGAGACAAAAACTCTTACTTCTCTTCACGACACTTGTTCTATTCGCCACAGCTTGCAGCACTACCACTGAAGACGAAATATCCGATGAAAGTAGCCGAGAGCAACTCCTTCAAGAAATCCTCGCTGATCCTGAATTGGGGGTTAGTAGAGACCTGGCAGAGTGCTTTATCGATTATGTAGTGGATAACTCACCACTTGACTTCGAACAATGGAACACCTTAGGTGACGACTATCCGGTGAGCGCTGAAGCTTTGGAAGGCTTATCACAGGAAGAAATGGAAGACTTGTTACCTGTAGTGGTGACCGGGATAGAGGTCTGCGGCATCCTCGATGAAGAATATGAAGACACCGACACTGGAGACTATTCACCGCCGGTAGTAAGCGGTGAGTTCACCTTTGAACTCTTGACAGAACACCCATTTGACTGCCTGAACCAAGAACTCGATGTTTTTGTAGATGTTTTCGGTATTTACGTCATTTCTCACTCAAGCATCCCAACAGAATATGTTGAACATTCCGCCAATGTGCTTGCCGAATTCATGGACAATGACGCCGATGGAGTAATGGATGACCCCGAAGTTCACCGTTTCCTCGTGGAGAACAACTTTGTTGTCCCTGTTTGGACTGAAGCGCTGCGAGAAGAAGTATTCCCTTCGTTAAGAGGCACGTTTTGTGAAGATAACCTCGGCTGGGCCGCCAGCATGTATTACGGACACGATGACTGGGCGTTCGGCGGGATAAAACAAGCAGGCACATGGGACACCAACCTGGAAGAAATATGGCATGTCATTTCAGTGGGCTGGTATAACACCTACCCAGAGTATTTTGGAGACAGAACCGGCAGTCGCCTCGCTGATGCCACGGACACTGCACGCGGTGGGCATTTCCTAACCGTTCCTAACAGCTATCCGGAAGGCGCGTGGTATAGCTACGACGACTACACCTGCG
>CAJWWL010000220.1 GCA_913048125.1 uncultured Opitutia bacterium
TGGACCAAGAATAAGGTGAGCTTGCGCGACCTTTCCCCTGATGATGCTGGCAACTACAAGGTAACTGTAACCAATCCAGCCGGTTCCATTTCAACAACTGCCTTACTTAGTGTGACAGCCGCTGCGGTTAGTGGTAATAATTTCACACCTGAAGATGAAGACCTTTCCAGTGTTGTCCTCCGTCAGGCACTTGGAGCTAATTCAGTCACAGGCCAGACTTTTCTTCCGCAGATGGATTTTGTAGAAGACGGTACCGGGACACCAATGTTGAGTTTTAGTTACACGGAAAATAATTCTGCTACAGGTCACATCTACATCGTCGAGCGTTCTAGTGACCTGAAGACTTGGGTGCCACTTGACTTATCCAACGCATCTTCTAACAGACTTGATCGAGGGACCTTTACCGAAGTGACTATTTATCTTCCTGTTTCAGAAGGTTCTGGATTCTTGCGTGTTCGCATTGAGTAGTTGTTTCATGATAAGCCAAAGGACAAAACTTGTCCTATTGCTTGGGTGCTGATTCATTGACTATTAAGTCTATGCACTCTTCATTTGTAGAGTACTCGTCAGATGATCACTCTTGTCTTCGTAATTCACAACTCACTTGAACCATGAGCATTTCGAGAAGAAAGTTTTTAAAGACAAACGGCGCTGCAATGGCATTGCCCTTCTTACACTCAGTGCCCGAGGCGAATGCTGCTGTACCCAAAAGCGTTGAGAAACCTAGCCGAAAGTTGGTCATCATGTACATTCCTAATGGAATTGTGAGACGCTGTTTTTTCCCTGGCGAGGAGGAGGCTGAGTTGCCTGGTTTTGTTGGTGGTTTCAACGCAGACAAGACCAAGGATAAAAAACGAATTCAGAATGTGGCCGGTATTTATCCGCTGGAACTTACTTCCACGATGCAACCTTTGCAGGATTTAACCAAAGATGTCACATTGATCACCGGCTTGGATCGAACATTCAAGAATGGACAGGATGTTCATGCACAGGGTGCATCGTGTTATCTCACCAGTCTTTCTCCTGTTCAAGCTGCTGAGAAAAATATTCGCTACCCCAATGGTCGGAGTCTTGATCAGGTGATTGGCGACGCTGTTGGTGCTTCTACGGTCTACAAAACCCTCGAGATCAGCACTAACGGGTTTAAGGCAGGAAAGGAGTCTATCTATTTTGACAACATATCTTGGTACGGTCCCGACAAGATTGCTCCTTCGATTCGTGACCCGAAGAAGCTTTATGATCGGCTCTTCATGGCCGACAGTTACCGCACGCATGTCACTGATGTGACTGACCTCATGCTGGCTGATGCCAAGGCACTCCATCGCAAACTTAGCGTAGAGGATCGTGAAACTCTTGGAGAATTTATGACCATGGTTCGCGATGTAGAAGTCCGAATCAAAAAACTGCAATCGATGCTGGCTGATGCTGACATTGAGCAACCTAAGGAAGAGGTTCTTCCACGAGGCGAGTACATTCGTCTACAAGCGGACCTAATGCTTTTGGCTCTTCAGATGGGTATCACCAATATCTGCACCTTTATGTTCGGTCCTGAACGCTGGGATGCCACTCTTAACTACGAAGGTGTTTTTTCTAAGCCTGTGCAGCATCACAACATGACCCACAATCAAAAGGGTAAGGGGTATCTGGAAGTTCAGAAAATCGATATCTTTCACATGCAGCAATATGCCTACGTCATCCAGCGCATGAAGGAAATCAAGGAATCTGATGGTAGCACTCTCTATGACAATTCCTTGGTCACTTATGGGGCTGGGCTCGGCGATGGCGCCACGCACCAGTACTTCGACCTGCCAATGATTCTGGCTGGTGGTGCTCAAGGCCAAATCAAGCAGGGGCGCTTTATAAAATGCAAAAGCGGAACCTTGAATTCAAACCTCTGGCTTTCACTTTCCAATCTTATGGGACTGGAAATCGATTCTTTTGCTGATAGTACCGGACTTCTCTCCGAATTGTGGACCTAGTTTTTAAACTAAATTCCAGCATCTGCTAGGCTTTATAACATTAGGCTATGGAGATTCAACAGAACGGCTTTCGTTTTTTTCTGCTACTTCTTTTAGGTTCTTTTTATCTCCAAGCTGCAGATGATTTTGGCGAAGTCGTCCAGCCTTTGTTGGTCAAGCATTGCACCAAGTGCCACGGTGATAACGGAAAGGTGAAGGGCAAGGTGAACCTTGCCGAGATTTCTACCGGCAAGGAGTTTTTGGCGCGTCCCAATCTCATTAAGGAAATGCTTGAGGTCATTGATGGAGGCGACATGCCCCCGGAGGAGGAGTCACCTTTGTTAGAAACTGAACGAACTCATCTGCTGGCATCTCTCAGAACCCTTCTAGTTGAGTCCACACGAAATTCTAAAACACCGGCCATCAAGATGCGCCGGCTCAATCGATTTCAATACAACAACACCGTTAAAGATCTCTTCAAACTCAGTAAGAATGTATTTCCCTTGCCGGAAAAGTTGATGACTCGCCATGGCAACTACCTCCTTACAGCAAAAGGTAAGATGCCTGAACGGGTAAACGTCAACTCGGAGACCCTTAACCCAAAAGCTGGCCTTGCTGAGGTTCGAGCATTTCCCAAGGATCTACGTGCCTCTCACGGTTTTGACAATCAAGCCAATCAACTGACTCTTTCACCGCTGTTGCTGGATGCTTTTCTAAAGCTAAGTGTTTCCATTGTCGAGAGCCCTGATTTCAATTCCAACAACGTAGGTATCTGGGATAGATTCTTTAAAGAACCAGCAGAGGGTAGCGATCTTCCAGAAGAAGTTCGTAAGCGTCTGACGTCTTTCATGACTTCGGCCTTTCGCCGTCCTGTTGATGACAAAGCACTGCAACGTTACACCAATTACACGATTGGTAAGATCGGGCAGGGGGTTCCATTTTCCGAAGCCATGAAAAAGGCTGCGTCAGCTATTCTCTCATCCCCTCTTTTTCTTTATCGCTACAACTCCGAAGGGAAGATCGAGGATCCCTATGTCCTCGCCTCCAACCTTTCCTACTTTCTTTGGGCAAGTTGTCCCGATGATGAACTGCTTAGCCTGGCTTCCAAAGGTGAACTCGAACGGCCTGATGTACTTGCTAGGTCCATTGATCGTATGCTTGCTGATCCCAAGATTGAAAGATTTCTGGATGCCTTTCCTGCTCAGTGGATGCAGTTAGAGAACATCCTAGCTGCTACCCCTGATCCGAAGAGGCATAAGTATTTCAGTTTCGACAATACCTTTCCTGCCAGTCTTCAGATGCTGATGGAACCCCTTTTACTCTTTGATGCGGTCTTTGTTGAGAACCGGCCTGTGATCGATCTGGTTGCCCCAGACTTCGGTTATCAGAGTGATCTTCTTAAAACATGGTATGCTGCAGACCCTCTTGTTGCGCCAAAACCTGACACCAAGAATATCGAAGCTGAAAATCGAGCCAACAACGAGAGAAGAAAGGAACTCGAGGGACGTATTAAGCAACTCAAGGCTGATCTTGAAAACCATATAAGCCCGATCCGTAACCGACTCCTTGAGGAGCGAAAAAATGACGTGCTCGGAGATAAGCCTGTAGACTTAAAGCCTTATGCCGCCTGGGAGTTCGATGGAAACCTCAAGAGTTCGAACAACCTACTAGACCTAAAGGCACATGGGAAGGTGAGTTTCACGGATGGAATGGTGGTGCTGGACAAGCGTGCATACCTCCAGAGCAAGAACTTGCCTATAGACCTCAAAGCCAAGTCTCTGGAAGTTTGGTGCAAGGTGCCCGACATCAACCAAAAGGGAGGGGGAGTCATGGGCATTCAAGGTCCCGGCGATTTCTTCGACACCATTGTTCTGGGCGAGCGCAAGCACAAGCACTGGATTTCTGGAAGTAATGGTCATTCACGAACTCAGGATTTTCCAGATTCCACTCCAGAGGAGGAACCCAACCAAATGATCCACCTCGTCATGACCTATGAGGCTGATGGGACCACAACTCTCTACCGCAACGGTAACCCCTATGGTAAGTCCTACCGTAAGAATTCCGCAACCTTCCCCAAAAATCGAACTTCCGTGCTTTTTGGTCTTCGCCACCTCCCACCTGGTGGCAACAAATTCCTGAATGTATCTATTGATAAGGCTCGTTTGTATACTCGTGCGCTCACTGCCGAGGAAGCTGCCTCAGCCTTTAACGGACAAGATCTCTATATTTCCGAACTCGATCTTCAGCTAGCCATGACGGAAGACCAGAAGGCCCGCCGCGAGCATCTTTCCAAATCTATCACTGATTCTGAAGATGCACTCCAGCGTATACCTGAGACCAAAAACGTGGGCAAAATTCATCAGGAAGCCCGTAAGCGCTACGATGATCAGATGCGTAATAAGCTCCGTAGTCGCAACTTTGAAAGAGTTGCCCTTACCAATCCTCGATATGGTGGTGTCATCACCAATGCGGCCATGATGAGTATGACTTCTGGTCCTCAGCGTACACATCCTATTGCGCGTGGGGCTTGGATCATTGAAGTGATACTTAATGATCCTCCGCCACCTCCGCCCAATGACGTGCCTCCGTTAAATGAGGACGCTGCAGACAAGCGGCTTACTATACGTGAGAAGTTTGCCAAACACCGGGAGAACCCTGACTGTGCAGGTTGTCACTCCCGTCTTGATCCACTCGGTTTTGCCATGGAAAACTTTGATATTACAGGCCGTTGGAGAGATAAGTATGATAATGGTAGGGAAGTGGATTCTGGCGGCACGCTGCTTCGACGTCACAAATTTACTAACCCCGTGGAATTCAAGTTGGGTCTTGTTAAAGAGGAAAGACGCTTTGCAAAAGCTTTTACCGCTCATCTTCTCCGTTTCGCCACGTCCCGGGAACTTGTGCCGGCGGATACGCTTGTTATTGATAGCATTCTAGATAACACTGAGTCTGAGAAGTTCAGACTACGTTCGTTGATCCGAGAGGTTGTGTTGAGTAAGAGCTTTCACCGCTCTGAGTAGCTTTTGTCTCGAAACTTTTAAGTAGTAGGTCTTCATTTGTGGTTTTCGTACAAATGAGCGAAGTATTTCCATCTACTCTCCAAGATAAAATCGAACGTACCGGCGTGCTTGCTGTTCTTGTCGTGGAGTCCGTTTCCACAGCAGTTCCTTTGGCTCAAGCTTTACTAAAAGGGGGAATTGACGCCATTGAGCTTACTCTGCGTACTGAAGCCGCCCTGGACGCCCTGAAAGCGATCAAGTCTGAGGTGCCAGCAATGACTGTGGGTTGTGGCACGGTCCTAACCGAGAATCAAGTCGACGCAGTAGTTGAAGCAGGTGCAGATTTCGCAGTTTCTCCGGGACTCAATCCATTGACCTTAAGGCATGCAATTAAATGTGGACTTCCGTTCGCTCCTGGGATCTCAACAGCAAGTGATATCGAACTGGCCATATCAAATGGTTGTCGTCTCTTAAAGTTTTTCCCATGTGAAACTAGTGGAGGCCTTCGCCATCTGCGAGTTTTGGCTGCGCCTTTCCGTCATCTGGGTGTAAAGTATGTTCCTCTGGGGGGAATCAATCCAAGTAATCTCAGCGAATATTTGGGTGACCGAAGCCTTATTTCCGCAGTTGGCGGTTCATGGTTGGCACCAAAGGAACTTATTTCTGCAGGTGATTGGATGGGTATTGAAAAGCTTGCAAGCGAAGCTGTGACACTTGTTGGTGGAAACAGGAAATGACTGTCGCCAGTAACTGGATTGCATTGGACTGGGGAACAAGTCGTCTGCGGGCATGGAAAATGTCACCAGAAGGACATGTTCTTGATCGAGCATCCTCGGACAGGGGAATGTCTAGTCTTAGTCCAGAGCAATTTGAACCAGCTTTACTAGAGCTAATTGAGTCGTGGTTGCATCCCGACCATAAGGTTCGAGTCTTGGCATGTGGCATGATAGGCGCAAAGCAGGGTTGGACAGAAGTTCCATATATCCAAACTCCTTGTCATCCTTGTGCTGATTGGAAACTGGCATTGGTGAGGGATAAACGCATCGAGGTACGGATTGCCTCTGGG
>CAJWWL010000221.1 GCA_913048125.1 uncultured Opitutia bacterium
ATCTCGTCAAAAGAGATTTTTTTTTCATCTAAATCATTTTGTGAAGCAAATTTTTTCATTTTTTTCCTATTATTTTACAATTCTTCCAGAACAAGAACCAAATCCTACAGTAAATTCCCTTTCTCTTGCCATCCCCTTGAAAACAATAGTATCGCTATCCTCTAAGAAATCACGTTTTTTTCCAGAGCTTAAAACTATTTTCTTTCTTCCACCCCATGATAACTCTAACATACAACCAAAGCTTCCTTCCTCTGTTCCTGATATTGTTCCGTCAGCCTCCAAGCGGTAAAGTCTGACAGTACTAGTTGCGCCCCTCATTGCAAGAGGCGAGCCTGAAATAGCAACGATTCTTTCTCCAGATTTTATTGAGCCCTCATCGGCTAGCAACTTGATTGCATTTTGCATTGTTTTTGAACCTCTCTCGTTTTCTTCAACAATCACAAATTTCACACCTGGTAATAGGTTCATTCTGCGTGCTGCTCGTATGCGGTCAGTAACTGCAGTGACCGCTATCTCTGGCATATAGCCAGCAACTAATCTAGGCGCATTCCCATGCTGAGTTGCAACAAGAATATGCCTTAACTGACAGATTTCTGACAAATATTTTACCTTCATCTTACCCAGAGCTTTAAAAAATGAATTAGATTAACAGGCCATCTAACAGAAATACACTCTACAGATAGGAATACGAAAACCGTGAGATACTTAAGAAACATTCTCTCAACAGCAATCATAGCTGGCTTAACCAGCCTACTAAGTGCCAATCAAGTAAAGCTCAATGTGGCAATGGCCAAACCGTTTCTAGAAGCAGGCCAAAAGCAGACCGCTTTCTTTAAAATCGGCCTAACAGGATTTGATATTCAAAAAGATGCTGACCGAACACCAGTCAACGTGGCAATTGTTTTAGACCGGTCAGGTTCCATGAGCGGACAAAAACTTGAACATGCCAAGCAAGCAGCAATTCAGGCTGTTGATCGCCTGAGCAACGAAGATATTGTCTCAGTCATCACCTACAACCACACGGTCAACGTACTCATACCAGCCACAAAGATTTCTGATAAAAATAAAATCAATCAACAAATCAGAAGCATCCAGTCTGGTGGCAACACCGCTTTGTTCGCAGGAATTAGCAAAGGTGCAGCTGAAGTGCGCAAATTTCTAGACAAAGATCGCGTAAACCGAGTCATACTTCTTTCGGATGGCAAAGCCAACTCCGGTCCCAGCAGCCCAAAGGCACTAGGAGATCTCGGAGCTTCACTAATTAAGGAGGGTATCTCGGTCACCACACTGGGTTTGGGTGAAGATTATAATGAGGACCTAATGAATCAACTAGCTCGCAGAAGCGACGGAAACCATACCTTCATCGAAAGCCCCACTCAATTGGTCAAAATCTTTAATGCAGAGTTCGGAGACATCCTTTCTGTTGTGGCCCAGGAAGTTGCAATTGAAGTCGAATGTGCGGATGGTATCCGACCAATTCGAGTCCTAAATCGAGAAGCTGAAATCTCTGGCAATAACATAGTCACTCACCTAAACCAACTTTACAGTCTACAAGAGAAATACTTGCTCGTGGAGGTAGAGGTCCCTTCCACAGCAGCAGAACGCACTAGGGAGATTGCGAACGTCTCGGTAAGCTACGCCAACATGCTCACTCGTACGACTGACGAACTAGCAAGTTCTCTCTCAGTACGCTTCACTGAATCACCAGAAATCGTTCAAAAGAATACGAATCAGGCTGTTATGGTTTCTTGCGTGCTCCAGAAGGCAACAGATGCCAACAAACTCGCCACCAATCTACGAGACCAAGGAAAGGTGGAAGAGGCCAAAAAAGTACTCCTTAACAACGGTCGCTATCTTGAAAGCAATGCTGCACGCTGGGAATCTAAGGCCCTTGGAGATTACGCAATAGAACAGCGACTTGACCTCGAAAACCTAGATGACGACTTTAAGTACAACCTACGCCGCAAGCAAATGCGCGCCTCACAATTCAGGAATGAAAAACAGCAAAGCTACTAGCAGAAAGGAACGGAGTATTCTTTCGCATAAAAAACTGTATTTAAACCTGTTTCTCTGGTTTGCGCTTCTTATTCATTCTTCATGCAAAACCAAACTCGATCAAAGCAGAGCTCAACAGTCTCCACTTCCTCAAAGGTCAATTTCACTCCAGGAAATAAACTCTATTAGCGAATTGCACTTAGCTGCTGAGCAGGGGGATATTAAGGCCGTCAGAAGAAGACTTGATGCGGGAACTGACGTTGACTCTGTTCTAGGTAAAGCCTCCTACCGTGTGCTGCATAAAGCGGTAAGGGAAGGTTCGGTTCGAATGGTTGAGTTTCTTCTGGAGAGAGGTGCAGATATCAATGCTAGGGCAGAGTACGGATGGACTCCATTGGACTTGGCAATTAAAAGAAACCAAAAGGAGATGATTCAAATTCTTCGTGCAAATGGAGGGAAGACAGACCGCGAGTTAATCGACAAGACTTCAGTTACCTTGCTAAAGGTTTGCTTAAACACCTACAAGTTAGACATGGGGCATTATCCCACGAAAGAGGAGGGAGGGCTAGATGCTCTCAGTAAACAACCAACTCCGAAAGATCCCGCGCTAAGAGAGCGATGGAAAGGTCCCTACCTAAAGAGTGAAGAAGCAATGTTCGACGAGTGGGGCAGGCAACTCAACTATGAATCTAAGCAGAGTGATTATAACCTTTATTCATCGGGTCCAGATGGGAAACCAAAAACCAAGGATGATGTTATTTTTGCGCGTAGCTTTGATTGGCTAAATGATACTACAACCAACAAGAAATCAGGCCATAAATAAAGTCTGATCTATCTGTAATTTCAAAAGAGTATCATCTTCTTCTCAAGTAACTTCTGGATTAAGCTTTCATGAGACCTCGTCTTGCAGCTGTTTATGTCTTGCTGGTCTTACTTCCGCTGGGTATCCTAGGATGGCTAGGACTGAAACTAGCCCAAGAGGAACACGTTAATAAGCAAAACGATCTCCAGCAGTTGATGCAGCAAGGCTTAACAAGGCTTGATGACACAATTGCCCGAGTGATTGAAAATTTAGAAAACGAACTCTTACGTGCCACTGACTTCATCCCTGCTAATTCTGAAAATCAGGTCTCTCCGCTGCAACAATCTCGCATCATTCAGCCTACTTACGACACCCCCCAGCTAAGAAGACTTGCCCGTAAGAACCGATTTGTAAGACAGTTTTTTGTGATTAGCCGAGATAACCAGTTTCTGCATCCCCCGACCACTGGCGATCATCAGACATTCCAAGAGAAAAGATTTTACGAACGCACTCTTTCTGTATGGGAGTCTGGCCACGATCTTCATGAGTCCCGAAAAGACTCTAGGGAAGAGCATAAGTCTCATGGCTGGCACACCTGGTTCTGGGGAGATGGGGTGAATCTGATTTTCTGGCGACGTACTCCTGCAGGGCACCTACTTGGCGCTGAAATTGAAGTAGTCGCACTACAAGCTGAAATTATAGCCCAACTTCCTGCTGACTCAAAAAACCAAGAACAACCTGAACGAATACAACTCATTGATACCTCCGAGGATGTTCTATATCAGTGGGGTTTCTATGAACCCAGAGAAGGCGAAACAGCACAAACGTCCATCCCTGTTACCGAACCATTTACAATGTGGAAACTAAGGTACTTCTCTCCACTAGCTAGTCATGAAAATGAGTTTCTACCATCAAAACCAAGCGCAAGTCTCATAATACTAGGTGCTATCCTTGTTCTTCTAGCTCTCTATTTTCACAAGGAAAATTCACGCGATTTACGCATCGCTTCTCAACGGGTAACCTTTGTCAACCAAGTCTCCCATGAACTGAAGACTCCACTGACCAATATCCGCATGTATGCAGATCTACTTGAGAGCAAAATCCCAGAAGAAGAAGGCCAGTCCCGGAATTATTTAAAGGTGATCACTAATGAGTCTAGGCGCCTAACTAGGTTGATTTCAAACGTCTTAACCTTCGCACAGAGCCAAAGGCAAGAAATACGTCTACACAAAACAGCCAACATCCCCGACCAAGTAATCAGAGAAACAATTGCACATTTTAGACCTGCGCTGGAGAACCGAAACTTCCAGATCAAGCTCGATCTTAACGCGGAACAAGAAGTCCAGATCGACGGAGATATACTTGAACAAATACTGGGCAATATTTTCGGCAACGTAGAAAAATATGCCGCGGAAGGCCAATTTCTTGCAGTATCAAGTCGGCAACAGGAAGGCAGGCTTGAAATCACAATCGCAGACCACGGACCAGGCATCCCGGTCAACCAACGTGAAACTATCTTCAAACCCTTCCACCGCATCAGCAACCAACTCTCCGACGGAGTCTCTGGGACAGGTATTGGTCTCTCAATAGTACGCGAACTAGCATGTCTCCATGGTGGTGATATTTCTCTACTGCCAACCGAAAAGGGAGCAACCTTCCAACTCACACTCAGCACCTGAGTATCTAACCAATCAACTCTTCCATGAAAATCCTTATTGCTGAAGACGACCCTCTGACACGAGAAGGTCTGAGAGATATACTTCTAGCAGAAGGCTATGAAGTTGAGACCGCCCCAGATGGTCAGACTGCCCTTGAGTGCTACCGAACTGAAAAACCTCATATGCTGTGTCTGGATATAATGATGCCCCATCTCAGTGGCTATGATGTTTGTCGAGAAATTCGAAAGAATGATTCTCAAACGCCAATTATTTTCATCAGCGCAAAGTCAGAAGAAATTGACAAGGTCCTAGGACTCGAAATTGGTGCAGACGACTTTATCGAAAAGCCCTTTGGAGTCAAAGAGGTAGTAGCCCGTATCCGAGCAGTAACTCGCCGCGCCATAGCCAAAAAAACAGAAACTGAACGCCCCCCTAACTACAGATTCTCAATGGGAGACCTAATTGTAATTCCAGACGAACTCCGAGCCTACCGTGGCGAACAAGTCATCGACCTTAGCTTACGTGACACCTCTATCCTCGAACTCCTTCACAATAATAGATGTCGTGTTGTCGACCGAGATGAATTCTTTGATGAATGCTGGGGGAGCGACTACTACCCCGCAAGCAGAACCCTAGACCAACACATCTCCCAACTACGGAAAAGGATTGAACTAGACCCAGCAAACCCCTGCATAATCCGTACTGTCCACGGAGCAGGTTACCGGTACGATCCATAACTGAGGTGCCTTAAAGCTTTGTAATGCATGGTTAGAAAGAAGCTACTCATTGGCGCTCTGCTTAGGTTGCCTGACTTGCTGAACAAATCTTCAAAACATAGGAATTAAACAGTATTTGCAGAGAGCCAATAAATCTAGAGCAATTGCTTGGTGGACATTGGGGCTAAAGGAGACTTACAGGAACATTTAGAGACAAAACAGAATCCGCCTTTACCCCTGAGCAAGCTGCCAAAATCAAGTGTCGATTTATTTGTTTAACCTTGGCTCACCATGTTTTGGGCAAGCTATATTATCTTCTTGAAAAAAAATGGGTAAAACGTCCTAATGGATGCAGGTACATTCAAAAGTTAATCTCAAAATTATAAAAATGAAAAAGACATTTGTTTCAATTCTAGCATTATTCGCGATAGCTGGCCTTATCTGGGCTGGAGCTGCCAATAAAGATTGCCCCTACTCAGGCAAAGCAATTAACGCTGAAAAGTCCGCGAAAATTGGACTTTGCTGCAATAACTGCGCAGGCAAAGCGACCAAGGCACTTGCCGCGGGAGGAAAATCTGCAAAAGCGTTTCTCAAGAAGGTCAAAGCCGACAACAAGGGTGGTGACACGGTCAACAAGGGTTGTCCTTTTTCCGGCAAGGCTGTAAAAGCTACAGTGTCCGTTGGCTTTTGCTGCGGAAACTGCCTTGGAAAATTCTCAGGCGCTAAACAGTAGATCCCACTTCGATAACTCACTCAGATACACAAACGGATGTTCCGTTTGTGTGAATTGAGAATTAATGGATTAGGTTGTTAAGCAATTTGGTTTGACTCATTTTTGCTC
>CAJWWL010000222.1 GCA_913048125.1 uncultured Opitutia bacterium
CACTGCAATTAAAGTCCCCAAGATCAACGGACCTACCAGTACAACCAAACCAATCTCTACCGCAGAGACAAATGAACCCAACTTAACTTCGTAGTTTCCAATTTCCTGCGACAGCATTTTATCTCAAAATTAGCAACAAATGAAATATTCAGTATTTTCCGTCATATCTGTACATTAGCTCTTGTCGACCAATGCGTAATTTCAGTTCGGGATAGCTCTGGAAGGGGAGTTCAAGATAGGCTTGATGTATTCGGTGAAGAGTTTCTTCGGACGCTTGTTTCAGTTGTAGAGGTTCACCAATCCATTTACCAAATCGAAACTGGATCAGCGATATTTCGCCCTCATGCTCTATGTCCGCCCGGAATTCGTGCTCCACAACCGAACCGGGTTGTTTCATCCGGTTTTTCTCGTAGATACCAAAATTTTCGAAGTAGGTGGAACGGTGAAGTAGTACTGTTGAAAGTCCCGGAATACCTCGACAGATACTTGAGAGACCAAGGACGGTGAAGCTTATTAAAATAAGTGTCCGTCCCATCTTTTTGTAGTTTAGTTATTGAAGCGGAATAGGGTGACGTCGCCGTCCTTAAATTCATAGTCCTTACCTTCAAGTCTGTATTTCCCTGCTTCGCGGGCAGACTGGACACTGCCAGCAGTTATCAGGTCTTCATAACTGACTACTTCTGCTTTGATGAATCCGGACTCGAAGTCGGTGTGGATGACTCCAGCACACTGGGGTGCCTTCATCCCTTTTCTGAACGTCCATGCACGAACTTCTTTTTCACCAGCAGTGAAATAGGACGCAAGACCAAGAAGGTCATAGCTTGCGCGAATCAGTCCCGATGCTCCAGAGTCTTTGACCCCCATATCTGCAAGAAACTCTTTAGCTTCTTCCTCTGACAGATCTACTAAGTCTTCTTCCAAACGGGCCGAAAGGATACAACTGCCAGATGCACCTAGATCTGCAATGTGAGTGCGAACTTTTTGTACATATGGATTTTCGTCGGCGGTGCCTAAATCGTCTTCCTTAACGTTGCAGGCGTACAAGATTGGCTTTGATGTTAGTAAGTTGAAATGTTTTAGGCGCGCCTGTTCTTGCTCAGAGTATTCAAGACTGACTGCTGGTTTGTTTTCGTTTAGCACGGGGAGGATGCGTTCAAGTAGGGCTGCATCTGCCTCAGCTTCTTTGTCCTGAGAACCACGGGCTTTCTTCTGTAGTTTTTGTATTTGTCCTTCGACAGATTCGAGGTCTGCAAGCACTAGCTCCGTATTGATAGTATCTATGTCGCGTAAAGGGTCAACGGAGCCCATGTTGTGGATAACATCATCGTCCTTAAAACAACGCACTACCTGAATAATGGCGTCCACCTCTCTAATGTTGGCGAGAAACTTGTTTCCAAGGCCCTCTCCTTTGCTGGCACCAGCAACTAACCCGGCAATATCGACAAACTCTATAGCTGCTGAAATTACCGTGTTGGTGTTTGCGATTTCCCTCAGTGGTTCAAGCCTCGAGTCGGGCACTTGAACTACGCCTACATTGGGGTCGATCGTGCAGAAGGGGTAGTTTGCCGCTTCAGCCTTCCGAGTGCGAGTTAATGCATTGAAGAGAGTGCTCTTGCCTACATTTGGGAGTCCAACTATACCTGCGTTTAACATGAACCTGTGTTCAATGTGAAAAAATTGTCCTCGGTCGAGAAAGAAAGAGCCACATTATCTAGCTTTTACCATCGGATTACTCATTAAAAAATCCCCGTAGAAAGTTTGACAGTAGCACATTCAATGGTATCAACGCTTGTTCTTTTTCCCAGAAATCAGGAATTTATTTACGTCATATGTCCGTTAAAATCCGCTTACAAAGAGGAGGCTCCTCACACGCTCCGCATTACAGAATTGTTGTGGCAGAGTCCCGTTTTCGCCGGGATGGCCGCTTTATTGAGGTAATTGGCACCTACAATCCGGTCGCGAAGAAGCGCCGTGATAAGTGTGCCATTAAGCTCGAGCGTGCAGATCACTGGCTTGGTGTTGGCGCCCAGCCATCTGACACGGTTCGTGGCCTAATTAATCGTTTTCGTCGCGGTTTCTACGAGTTAGAGGAACCAGAAACTCAGGCTGCAACGCCTAAAGCCACTCCAGCACCGGTACCTGATCCTGTGCCTGAAGAAAACGCTTCTTCTGATGAACCTCTTGCGGAAGAGGCTGCTCCTGAAGCAACATCTGCAGTTGATGGTAACTCTGAGGATGACTCTCATTCAGATACTGAAGGCTCAGATGATGCTGATGAGTCACAAGAAGAGTCAGACGTAGCAGATTCTGATTCTACTGAAGAGACTGCTCCAGATAACGGAGATGAGCCAGAAGACGCTGGGGGCGCTGAGGAGAAGTAATCCTCCCCCATGCTTCATGGTACAAACCAAAATTTTATGAACGTCGAATACGGACCCTTTTATGGACACCCATTTAACATTCGACGTAATCACCCTCTTTCCTGCACTTCTTGAGGGAGTCGTTGATCAGAGCATAATTGGTCGTGCAGTAGGCAATGGAAAAATCGGCGTAGGTTTACACAATCTTCGAGACTGGGCTGATGGTCCGCATAAGATGACGGACGACCGTCCTTTTGGAGGCGGTGCAGGAATGGTGCTTAAACCGGAGCCATTGTTCAAAGCTATTGAGAAATTTCGGAGTGAGACAACTACCGTAGTCTACATGAGCCCAGACGGAGAAAATTTAACAACTTCCCTTGCCCGCGAGCTTGCTCAAGAGAAGCACCTAGTCATTGTTAGCGGACATTATGAGGGTATCGACCAAAGGGTACGTGACCAAATTGTGGATCGAGAGGTCAGTATTGGCGACTACGTGTTAACCAATGGTACGTTGGCAGCAGGTGTTCTTATTGATGCAGTGAGTCGATTTGTTCCTGGAGTTCTCGGCAAAGAGGAATCGCTCGAGCAAGATGCTTTTTCTGATAATCTCTTGGGCCACCCTCAGTACACTCGTCCCGCAGAATTTCGGGGAATGAAGGTCCCTGATGTACTGCTTTCTGGACACCATGAGAGTATTTCTGATTGGAGACAGCAGCGTCGTAAGGATAAGACGAGTCATCTCCGGCCCGAACTTCTTTCTACTAACTAAAATATTTTAACCCATACAATACGATGAACACACAAGAATTAATGGACGAGATTACCGCGGGCGAACTCAAGGATAACCGAGACGACTTCAAGGTCGGCGACGGTGTAGCCGTGCACGTGCGAGTGATCGAAGGCAACAAGGAGCGCATCCAGATCTTTCATGGGATTGTGATCAGTCGCAAGGGTCACGGTGTTAATGAGAGTTTTACAGTTCGTCGAATCGCCTCAGGGGTAGGAGTCGAACGAGTTTTTCCGGTTCATTCTCCCCGTATTGATAAAATCGAGGTAGAGCGTGAAAGCATGCCCATGCGTGCTAAAATGTACTACATGCGAGATCGCATTGGAAAGAGTGCGATGAAGGTAAAGGAGAAGCGCCTCGTCGAGGGAGCCAAGTAGTCCTACCTACTCTTTTTTATTAAGACCCTGGATGGTTTGACACCACTGGGGTCTTTCTATTTATTTTTAACTAATCCTAAGAGGGATCTGGTTTGAAAAAGGGTTTTAAGGTTTTTCTCATCATTGCCGGGGCATTCATAATTGTGCTGGGCTTGGCAATAGGGGCTCTTTTTACACCAGTGGTTCAGAAACACCTAGTCCTTTTAGTTCTAGGTGGTGAGTCTGCCCATGTAGACATTCAGAAAGTGCGTCTCAGGATGGATCGTGTTTTGTTGAATGGTCTGCTAATAGAGCATCAAAATGGTACAATACTTACCATGGATGCTGCTCGGATAGAAGTACCTTTAACTGATCTTCTTCTGAAAAAACGGGGTTCGTTTAGTCGTGTAGATTTAGAAGGCTTGCAATTAGATCTACGTAGTAGCCATTCCGGCCAAAGATTTCGAGGGTTGTTGTCTCCCATTTCTGCAATTGGACCAGTTTCAGTGGGTGAGCTATCTGTTGAAGGCCAAGTTCTACTCTCACAAAATACTTCTTTGAAGCTTTCTGCTGGGGGAACTATTAAATTCACGCAGGAGAATCCAATTTCGATAGAGGGTGATTTTTTTCTCGGGGATGCGCGCTATCCTCTCAGGGGCATGCTTGCTTTGTCCAATAATGACCAAGGAGTGATAGAGAGGTTGTCATTAGATTTAGGTATTGATTTGGTGGAGGATGAAGTTGTTGCTGCTGTGACAGCCAACGCAGTGCTAAATGGTAAGACGGAGAACTATTCGTTAAACGTCCTACTTGAAAGAGATACTGATTCACTTGACCTCTTTAGCGGTAAAGGAAGTTATGACATTGTTGAGAGCCGGGCAAGATTTAGCTTAAATGGACAACTGGTTCGTGAGCAACTTGTCTCAATTGCACCTAAGTTGGAAAAACGCCTCCCTGCGGGTCTGCATCTAGATTGTCAATTAGAGGGTGGAACCTACGAGGATACATGGCGAGTCGAGGTTGGTAATGTAGATGCATCGATTGAGGGAGTACAGACTAGCTTAAAGATGTTGCAGCCTTTTACATTGGACCTCAAGAGAGGGCAGTTTGCTGGAATTGAACCAGGTTCTCGCGTTGCTTCTCTTAAGATTACACTTCCTTTATCAAGGGTCTTCCCCTCGAAAATCGTAAGTGGACCACCACTAACTGGAGAACTATTTTTAGAGAGCCAAGAAAAAGGGTTCGTCGTTCGTTCGGAACAACTAATACGTTGGAGTGGTCTTTCCGCGATCGACAGGAACGGAGATGTGACGCAGTTTTCGGTTACTGCAAATCCTACTTTTGAAAGGTCGGGTGATTTAAGTAGCCTTGCTATAGGAGAGTTGAAGGCTTTCACGCAAGACTCCAAACTTTTTGAAGGTCACATCAATCTAAACTCTAAGGGTCCTGAGCTTAAGTGGGATTTAAATGGGAGTGGAGTTATGCACTTGGTGGACACCGAAAAATTGTTTCCATTGCCAAGCGCTTCGGTTTTTCGAGTCGGGGAGAATCTTAAATTCAGCTTCAATGGAAAGGTGGGAAGTGGAGCGATACTCTTAGAGCAGGGAAAGTGCGAAATAGGGGCAGGCTTACCTTGGCTTTTAGGCGATTTAATCAAGCCAGTGACTTTGGGTTATGATGAGGAAATGGGGATTCGCATCGATGCTAAGGACGAATGGATGGAGCTTGAAACACTCAAGCTAGATGTAGATCGTTTCAGCTCTTTCGTTCCAAGAATGTCTATTGATGTAGAACCACTCAATAGTAAGTGGTCAGTTTCCTCATCAAAGGATAGCTCATTTGTTCTTCGAGTGCGTGAGCCTCTTACACTGGAGAAGGTTACTTTTGCTTGGGATGGTAAGTATTATGTGCACGATGAGAAGTTGTCAGGAAATCCTATTTTGACATTTGATAGGGCTTTTTTCGGCGTAGAACTAGACAACTTACTACTTGGTCGCGCAGAAGTTCCTTTGGCCACGGGTAAGTATTTTCATCAGTGGACAAAAGATAGTACAGATTGGGGAGGATCCTTTCTGGTTGAACTGCCACATGCTTCAAAGTCTGCTCTCTTTAAGGGGGGGCAAAACTCTTTTGATTCAGGTGTTCTTCTGTTAAAACTCAGACCAGGAGAACCAAAAGGTGGAGTGGAATTGGCAATGGATTTGTCTGACGCTGTTCTTAATAGCATGCCAGATGAGACTTTTTCAGGCGACTTCAAGCTGGTTTGGCCATCGAGAGCTTCGATCTGGCCGACGCTGAGAAGACCTGGCTGCTCTCCATGCTGGACTGCCGCGGCACCCCCGACCAGGTGCTGACGCAGCTCGGCAGTCTCTGCGGGGAACAGCCGGTCTTCGACGAACTGCGGCGCCTCTGTGCCCATCTCGCCTCGGCAGCTCAGGCTCAGGCGGTGACGA